>JBQCGO010000069.1:0-2861 GCA_051955575.1 Burkholderiaceae bacterium | reverse complement strand
GTAGTCGCCGGCCGGTCCCGGCGAGACGCCGGCGATGCCGTCGCTGCGCGCCAGCGACGGCATCGCCGCGCCTTCGGGCAGCCGCAGCGTGCGCAGGTCGGCGCCGGTGCGCACCAGCAGGTCGCCGGTCTTCAAATCGCGGGCCAGCGTGGTCGATTCGAAGTCGAGCACCTTGCGAATGTACTGCGACGGAAACAGCGGCGACAGCGGCTGCGCGACCGCCCAGTCGTAGGCCTTGCGCAGCGCGGCGAGGGAGGCCTGCTTGGTGGCGGAATAGAAGTGGTAGTAGATGTCGATCGGCTTGAAGCGATGCGGCGCGCCGGTCAGCGCGAAGGTCTCGATGGCGCGCTGGTAGCCGTAGAACGGTCCGGTCCAGTCGCCGGTGTAGATGTTCTCGTTCTGGTTCGGCGCGTAGACCTGGTACCAGCCGTCCTTGCGCACGCCCTGCGCGGCGATCGCGGTCCAGGTGTTGCGGCTGTTGGTGATCAGCGTGTCGCCGCCGTTCATGTTCAGGTAGCCGTCGCGGTAGGTTTCGCGCACTGCGCCGGCCGGCGGTGCGCAGTCGCCCGGCCACAGCAGCAGCGCGGCGTGCTTGCCGGGCGGCAGCAGGCGCTCGACGTAGTCCATCGAACCCTTGATCTCGCGCGCGTCGCTGAAGGCGTAGCCGGGGATCGACAGGTTGTAGGCCTTGCCGGTTTCGGCCGCGGGCGGCTTGCCGGTCTTGCGGGTGCTCGCTTCCAGCGCCGACCAGTAGAACGGGTGCGAATAGGTGTGCGACGCGGCTTCGACGAAAGGCAGCGCGAAGATGCGCCGGGCGATCGGCTCGAGCAGCGGCGACAGTTGCGGATACAGTCCCGCGGCGCTCACCTCGCCCTCGATGACCGAGAGCGCGATCGGCAGGCGGTAGCGTTCGAGCACCTCGCGCAGCAGGACGTCGCCGGAGAACGGCGAGCCGGGCAGTTCCGCCCTCGACGCGAAACCGTCGCCGTCGACGTGCGACAGCAGGATGCGGCGCCCCGCTTCGGTCGTCACGTCGGGCACCGGCACGTCGGGAAGGCGCAGCGCGGCTTTCAGGAACGCGAGCGGCTGCACGATCCAGCGTTCCTGGTCCGCGGTCTCGAGCACGCGCAACGCGAACGGCGACAGTACGAAACCGCCCCAGTCGGTCAGGGCCGCCGCGTCGTAGCGGTTGCCGCGCTCGTCGGTGAGTTGCAGCAGGCTGCGGCCGTGACCTTCATTGATGCGGATCGGCTTCAACAGGTCGCGGTCGGGAATCGCCTCGGCTTCGAAACCGATGAAGCCGGCATCGTGCCGCGACACCGTCAGCCGCGCCGGCCGGCTCGCCGGCGACGATTGCAGGCCCAGTTCGCCGAGCGACGGCAGTTCCGCGCCGAGGCCGAAATCGTTGAACACCGCCAGCCGCACCCCTTGCCGGAGCTGGCGCTGCAGCCAAGGCTTCAGACCGGGGATCACCGCACCGACCGAAAACCAGGTGACCACGCCCGCGTAGCGGCCGGCAAGTATGCCGTCGGGCAGCGGCTGCAAGGCGGTATTGACGATCTCGTAGCGCATGCCGAGATAGTTCAGCGGCATCCCGACGAAACGCTGCGCGCCGGTCAGGTCGAGGTTGACGCCGCTCGGATTGTTGACCAGCACCAGCACTTCGCGCGGCACCGTCTCGATGCTGCCGACGCCGACCGACGCCAGGTCGCCGTCCGCGACCCACGGCACGAAACCGTGCGCGAGGATTTTCTGCGCCGTCTCACGCGCCCGTTCGCGCGCGCCCGGAACGTCGGGCGAGACGTAGTCGATGACGATCGCCGGCAGCTTGTAGGTGTCACGCACCTTGTCCAGTTGAGCCAGCAGCCAGTCGCGGTCGCTTCGGGGCACCGGCCGGTAGGCCTTGCGCGCCGCGTCGTAGCCTTCGTACAGCGACTCGGCGGCGACCGCCTGGACCAGCGGCGCGATCTGCGGCAGCAGTTCGAAGCCGCGGTTCAGGATCAGCCGCGCCTCGGGATGGCGGCGCTTGAGTTCGCGGATGGTTTCCGTCATCGCCGCCGCCTGCGCCGCGCGCTCGGCATCGGTGGCGGCGAACAGCTGGTAGGAATCGAGCGTGTCGAGGAAGAAGCCGCGCCAGCCGGCCTGCCACAGCGGCTCGATCACCCGGTCGAGGAAGAAGCCGCGCCAGCCCGGCGCGGCCTGGTCGATCACGCGGCTGCCCCAGGCGGCATTGCCGCCGTGCAGGACGCCGGGCGGCAGGTCGGCGTAATAGCGGCGCGACGGCTGGATCTCGCCCAGCGAGACGTAGGCGTACAACTCGTGCGCACCGTCGGCCGGCGCGCGGCGATGGGCGGCGGGGTCCGGCACGTGATCGGGATCGACGACGGCGATGTCGAACGCCGCCAGGTCGGTCAGCGGCGGCTGCGCGCCGTAGTAGAAGGCGATCGAAGGGGACGCTGGCGAAGACAAACCGGATGAAGGACGCGCGCCGGCCGCGACGGCGAGCAGCGGCTGCAGGAAAAGCGCGACGAGAAGGATGGCAAGAAGGATGGCGAGAAGCGCCGGCAGGAACGGGAAACGGCCGGCATCGTTCGCCGTGCGACGTCGACGGATCGTTTCTTGGTCTGAAGCCGTTGGCGGCACAACGCTCTCCTGCAAAACCCGGACAAAAATCGCGCGCCGCAATCGTACCGGCTGCACGTCAATCGACAACCGGCAACCGTTCTCGCGGGTAGTCGCCGTTCGATTTATTGCAGCGCGGAATTATATTCGCAAGAATATTCGCAAGAGGAGGTGCCGCTTTCCTCGCTGTGGAATCCCGTTACGTCGCCCGCCGCCCGTCTTGCCGGATCCGGCAGAGC
>JBQCGO010000068.1:0-5645 GCA_051955575.1 Burkholderiaceae bacterium | reverse complement strand
TGTCGGAGCAGGGCATCGTCGACGACATTCCGCCCGGCCTGCCGTCGGAACTGCTGGTGCGCCGCCCGGACATTCGCGCCGCCGAGCAGCAATTGCGCTCGGCCAATGCGCAGATCGGCGCGGCGCGCGCGGCGTTCTTCCCGCGCATCTCGCTGACTGCCGGGCTGGGCACCGCGAGCACCCAATTGTCGGATCTGTTCGACGCCGGCTCGCGCACCTGGTCCTTCGTACCGCAACTGGTGCTGCCGATCTTCGACGCCGGGCGCAACCGCGCAAACCTCGACCTCGCGCAGGTGCGCAAGAACATTGCCGTCGTCAGCTACGAAAAGACCATCCAAACCGCGTTTCGCGAAGTCTCGGACGCGCTGGTCGCGCGCGGATTGCTGAACGATCAGATGGAGGCGCAGCGAGCCACCGTCGCCGCGCAATCGGAGCGGTTCCGGCTGACCGAACTGCGCTTCCGCAGCGGCGTGTCGAGTTCCATCGAGGTCTACGACGCGCAACGCGACCTGTTCAATGCCCAGCAGGCGCTGATCCAGACGCGGCAGTTGCGGTTGACCAATGCGGTGGATCTGTATCGCTCGCTCGGCGGCGGCATCGAGCCGGTTGCGGCCGGGGAGAACAAGGTCGGCATGCGGTGACGTTCCGACACTGCAGTTTAGGGGCCGTCTCGCTTTCGGGCGAACGGCCCTTTTTCTTGCGCGCTCGTCCGGCGCAGCGGACGGGAAAGGCGTAGCGCCTTTGCGCAGCGGCAGTCATGTATCGGCGTCGCGGGAAAGATACGGCGCCAGCAGCGCCATCGTGCGCGCCGCCGCACCGCGATGACGGTGCGCGAAATCGCGTGCAGCCGCGGCGCGCGCATCCAGTTCGGCAGGCGAGCGCAGCAGGCGCTGCGCGGCCGCCAGCATCGCTTGCGCATCGGCCACGCGCAACGCCGCACCGGCCTCCACCGCCTGCTCGCTGATCGCGGCGAAGTTGAAGGTATGCGGGCCGACCAGCACCGGCTTGCCGACTGCCAGCGCCTCGATCAGATTCTGCCCGCCGAGCGGCAGCAGGCTGCCGCCGATGAAGGCGACGTCGCAGGCGGCGTAGTACGCGAACATCTCGCCCATCGTGTCGCCGAGCAGCACGTCGACGGTTTCCGCGAGCGTGTTCGCGCCGAGCAGCGTGCGGCGCCGCACCGACAATCCGCGCGCCACGACGTCGCTTGCGACCTCGTCGAAGCGTTGCGGGTGGCGCGGCACGATCACCAGCAGCGGCCGTTCGGGCAGCGCCCCGAACGCGTCCAGGATAGGCCCTTCCTCGCCGTCGCGCGTGCTGGCGCACAGCAGCACCGGGCGCACACCGAGTTGCTGCCGCAGCGCCGCGCCGGCATCGAGCATCGCCGGCGGCGGCGCGACGTCGAACTTGACGCTGCCGGTCACCGTCACCTCGCGCGCGCCGAATTGCCTGAGACGCTCGGCGTCTCCTTCGGTCTGCGCCGCCACGCAAGCCAGCGCGCGGGCCGCCGGACGCAGCAATGCCGCCAGCCGTGCGCCCTTCTCCAGTGATCGCGCCGACAGCCGCGCGTTGACCAGCGCCACCGGCACCCGGTGCCGCGCGCATTGCGCGACCATGTTCGGCCACACCTCGGTTTCCATCAGGATGCCCAGACGCGGCGCAAACCGGCGCAGGAAGCGCGCGCTCATCCAGCCGGTGTCGTAGGGCAGGTAGCACTGCAGGACGTGCGGGTCGCCGCCGAACAGCAGGCGGCCGGTCGCGCGGCCGGTCGGCGTCATGTGGGTCAGCAGGATGTAGTGGTCCGGATGCCGCTCGCGCAGCAGCGCGACCAGCGGCTGCGCCGCCCGCGTCTCGCCGACGGAAACCGCGTGCAGCCAGACCAGCGGCCCTGCCGGCACCGGTACGTCGCCGTAGAATCCGAGCCGTTCGAGGATGTGACGGCGGTAGCCCGGTTCGGCGCGGCCGCGCAGCCACAGCCGCAGCAGCGCGAACGGCAGCGCCAGCCACCAGGCGGCCGAATACAGCGTCGAGTACAGCGTCGAATGCAACTGCGGCAACGTCGGCGATCGCGGCATCAGATCAGCGGCCGACCGGCGAGTCGCGTAAGGATCGCCAGCGGACTCGAGGCCCGGTCGTACTGCTTTTGCAGCGGGAGGTGGAAGGTCTGCTCCAGCATGTACTGGCCGGACATCACCGCGTGCGAGGTCTGGTCGGAAAAGCAGACCCAGGCGCTGCCGGCGGCGAACGGCATCGTCACCTGTTGCGCGTCCTGCTGGTAATCGAGATCGCGCTTCATGCCGTCATGCAGTTGCAGCATCAGGTGGTCGTATTCGCTGCGCAGCGTCTTGGTCACGCGCAGCCCGTGCAGCGCCCTCGCCTGCCAGCGCGAATACGGCTTCGCCTTCGGCAGGAAGCGCCGCGCGACGGTCTCGAACGGCTCGCCGACGCGCCAGACGCGCGGGGCGCCGGCGGGATTGACGTTGGCGAACACGCGCAGGATGCGTTCGCCGTGATTCGGCCGGGACGGAAAGGCGTCGACGTGCAGCCGGCGGTCGTCGGCGCGCCACGACTGCGCGCGGGTCTCGACCTGCATCGGCCGGTAGCTGGTGGGCGCCATGCGCAGGGCGCCGCGGTAGGCCGGCAGCAGCGAGTCGACCAGTACCTGCGTCTGCTCGCGGAAGCGGCCGATCATCAGCGCCAGCGCCGCCTGCTGCGCGTCGTCGCCGGCCGCGCCCTTCAGGTGGCCGTGCTCGTCGAGACTGATGTTGCGCGCCTTCGCGGCCCGCACCGCCGGGTTCAACAGCATGCGCTCGGCCGGCAACGGCAGGAAAGAGAGTCGCGGGAAATACAGGACCTTGCCGGCTTCGAGCGCGGCGATCCAGCCGGCCTCGGTGGCCGGCAACGACCAGTCCGACGCATCGATCTCGACGATTTGCTGTTCCATGGCGAGTGATCCTATGTCATCCGTGGCGATGTGGCCGCGCCCCCGGGATGAGCCGCGCGGCATTCCATTATGCCGGTTCGACGGCGGCCTGCTGCGGCGGTCCGAGCAGTGCGTCGATGGCGCACTCGACCTCTGCGGCGGACGGAGGACGGCCCGCGTCGCCGAGGTTGACGATGCGCGGCGACCAGTCGCCCTCGGTCTTCCAGCGCGGCGAGTCGCAGTACAACTCGACGGTCGGCCGGCAGAAAGCGGCGGCGATGTGCGTCAGCCCGGTATCGACGCCTACCGCCAGGGCGGCCCGCTGCGCCAGCAGCACCGCTTCCATCAGCGGCAGCCGCGGCAGCACGCGCGCGCCCGGCATGCATTCGGCAAGCCGCACGGCCGCCTGCCGCTCGGGCTCGCTGCCCCACGGCAGGAGGATCGGCATGCCGCGCGCCGTGATGCCGGGCGCAATGCGTGCCCAATCGTCGGCCGGCCACTGCTTTTCGCGGCGCGCGGTCGCGTGGAAAAACACCGCGTAAGGCGCGTCGGGCATCCAATCCGGCTGCGATTGCGGCAAGACGGGCGGCTGCAGGCCGAAGTCGGCCGGCTTGTCGACCGGGTAGCCGAGCGCGACCGCCGCCACCTGTCGGGCGCGCGCAACCGCGTGGGTGTGCAGGCCGACCGGGATGCTTAGAGTGTGGAACAGACGGGACAGCGGCTCGTAGCCCGAATCCTCGGTGGCATTGGCCAGGCCGATGCGGCGACCGCCCGGCGCCAGCCGCGCGAGCCGCATCAGCAGCCCGGTCTTGATCAGACCCTGGGTATCGAAGACGACGTCGTAACGGGTGGCCCGCAGACGACGCAGGAAAGCGCGCATTTCGGCGCGGGTCGCCGCCTTCCCGGCCTGGCGGCGCCAGCGCCGCAGCGCCACCGGGATCACGTCATGCACGCAGTCGTTCAGCCGCACCAGGTCGGCGTAGGCTTCCTCGACGACCCAGTCGATCCGCGCCTGCGGGCAATGGCGGCGGATGTCCGCCACCATCGGCATGTTGTGGACGACGTCGCCGAGCGACGACACGCGCACGATCAGGATGTTCAAGCCGGTTCACCAGAGACGAAACCGCGCATCATACCGCAGCGTTCCGGCGTGCTCTGGCGCACTCCGGCTTGTCCCCGGCCTTGTTCGGAAACAGTCCTTCAGCCCGCGCGCTGCAGCAGGCCGCGGATCGTGTCCGCAAGTTCCTGGGCGACGAACTTAGCGACGTAGGCGTCGGCGCCCGCCGAGCGCACGTGGCTTTCGTTGGTGGTGCCCGACAGCGAGGAATGCACGATCACCGGGATGCGGCCGAACCGGCTGTCGCCCTTGATCTGCCGGGTCAACGTGAAGCCGTCCATTTCCGGCATCTCGAGGTCGGTCAGCACCAGCGCGACCTTGCCTGTCGTCGCGTCGGCATGCTTCTGCAGGTATTCCCACGCCTCGCGGCCGGACTTGGTCATCACGTGGCGCACGCCGATGGCTTCAAGGCATTGCTGGATCATGCTGCGCGCGAGCGCCGAGTCGTCGGCGGCGAGCACCACCGCGTCCGGCGGCAGCGTCACCGTCGTGCCGAGCGTGCCGGCGCCGATCTCGGCCGATTTCGACGGGCAGACGTTGCGCAGGATCTGTTCGACGTCCAGCACCTGCGCCAGCCGGGTATTGTCGGTATTGCCGTCCAGCCGCGCGATCGCGGTGATCGACTGGCCGCCGGCCGCCATGTCGGCCGGCAGCACCTGGCCCCAGTCGAGGCGGCCGATCTCGTCCACCGACGCGACGGCGAACCCTTGCGTCGAGCGCGCGAACTCGGTGACGATCCGGATGTTGCGCCCCTCGGTCGGCTTGCAGCCGACGGCCGACGGCAAATCGATCACGGTGATGATCTGCGCGCGGATGTTGACTACCCCGAGGATGTGCGGACCGGCTTCCGCGATCGTCGTGATCGGCGGCATCGCCATGATCTCGCGTACCTTGAAGACGTTGATGCCGTAGAGCTCGCGCCGGTCGCCGTTCGCGCCTTCATTGGCGCCGCCGTTCGCACTCACGCCGAGGCGGAACAGGAACAGCTCGAACTGGTTGTTGGCGGTCAGGCCGGATCGTGCGTCGACTTCCTGCAATGCGCTCATTCCTCAAACTCCATTCGAGAGTCGGCCGCGACCGCGGCCGCTTGTAGTCTGTATTTCTCGGTTCCGTGACAACGGTGGGGAAAGCCGACGGGCGCGTTTTGCCGGGGCGCAGGCGGTGGTTTCTGCACACGGTTACGGCGGAAAACGCGCCGACTTGAATCCGCCGGCAGGCAACGGGCGAACGCAGGAACGGATCGGCGAAAAGCCGGGAAGCCGGGAAGCCGGGAAGCCGGGAAGCCGGGAAGCCGGGAAGCAGGGGATCAGGGGATCAGGCAGCCGGCGCGGCGGCCGCCGGGAACAGGCGTGCGGCCGCCTCCCGGTGGCTGCGCACGACGAAGTCGGCGCGGTTGGACGGCGAGGCTGCGGCGTCGGGATCGAACAGGACGTTGCGCCCCACGCCGGCCGCGATGCCGGCGCGGATGTCGCTGTCCTTGTCGCCGATGAGAATGGAACAGGCGAGATCCAGGCCGAGTTCGCGCTCGGCGCGCAGGATCATCCCCGGCGCCGGCTTGCGGTCCGGCGAGTCGACCCTGTAATGACCGATGCCGTGTTCGGGATG
>JBQCGO010000067.1:0-5166 GCA_051955575.1 Burkholderiaceae bacterium | reverse complement strand
ATGGCGGTCTCCTGATGGCGGCGCCTGGCGTTTCGGGGAGGGGCTTGCACCGCGGAAATGCAGCGGGCCCGGCGCCGGCGCGTTGTCGATCCACTATACCGCAGAGCATCAACCACCGGCAGCGCCTCGCGCACGCGGTTTGATGCAGCGTTGCCTCGCGCGCCGGCGATCTGGTTTAGGCTATCGGCTTGCCTGCCCTTTCCTCGTTGTCTCCCTGTTTTCCGCAGGAACGTCCATGTCCGCCAAGACCGTCCGCGCCGTCTGTCCGCACGATTGCCCCGATACCTGCGCGATGCTGGTCACCGTCGAGGACGGCGTCGCCACGTCGGTGCGCGGCGATCCCGACCATCCGCCGACCTCCGGCGCGTTGTGCACCAAGGTCGCGCGCTATCTCGAACGCACCTATCACCCGGAACGGCTGCTGCATCCGATGAAGCGCGTCGGCGCGAAGGGCGAGGGCAAGTTCGCGCGCATCGGCTGGGACGAGGCGATCGACATCGTCGCCGCCCGCCTGAAGCCGATCGCCGCGCGCGATCCGCAGGCGATCCTGCCGTACAGCTACGCCGGCACGATGGGGCTGGTGCAGGGCGAGGCGATGGCGTCGCGCTTCTTCAACCGGCTCGGCGCGTCGCTGCTCGACCGCACCATCTGCTCGAAGGCCGGCGCAACCGGCCTGCGCTACACCGTGGGCGGGCGCATCGGCACCGACATGGAACAGTTCGAGAACGCGAAGCTGATCCTGGTCTGGGGCGGCAACCCGGTCGCGTCCAGCCTGCACGTCTGGATGCGGATGCAGGAAGCCAAGCGGCGCGGCGCGACGCTGGTCGCGATCGACCCGTACCGCTCGCTGACCGCCGAGAAATGCCACCGCCACCTCGCGCCGCTGCCGGGCACCGACAGTGCGCTGGCGCTCGCGCTGATGCACGTGCTGATTGAACGCGGCCTGCTCGACCGCGACTACATCGGGCGGCACACGCTCGGCTTCGAGGCGCTGGCCGACCGCGTGCGCGAATGGACGCCGGCGCGCGCCGCCGCGATCTGCGGCGTCGACGCGGCCGACATCGAATGGCTGGCCGACCTCTACGGCCGCACCGCGCTGGCCGGCGAGGGCGTCGCGATCCGCGTCAACTACGGCATCCAGCGCACCCACGGCGGCGGCATGGCGGTGCGCAACATCGCCTGCCTGCCGGCGCTGGTCGGCGCCTGGCGGCATCCGGCCGGCGGCGTGCTGCTGTCGGCGTCGGACAGCTTCGCCCGCGACACCGCCGCGCTGGAGCGGCCGGCCCTGCGACGCGTACCCTCGCGCACGATCAACATGGTCACCATCGGCGACGACCTGCTGCGCGAGGCGTCGCCGGCGTTCGGCCCGCAGATCGAGGCGGTGATCGTCTACAACAGCAACCCGGTCGCGGTCGCACCGGAGTCGCCGAAGGTCGCGCAGGGGTTCGCGCGCGAGGACCTGTTCACCGTGGTGCTGGAACACTTCCGCACCGATACCGCCGATTACGCCGACATCCTGCTGCCGGCCACCACCCAGCTCGAGCACGTCGACGTCCATACCACCTACGGCCACCGCTACATGATGGCCAACAATGCGGCGATCGCGCCGCTCGGCGAAGCGAAACCGAACAGCGACATCTTCCGGCTGCTGGCGCGCGCGATGGGTTTCGACGAACCGTGCTTCGCCGAGACGGACGACCAGATTGCCGCGCAGGCGTTCGTGCGCAGCGACCCGAGGAGCGGCAACGTCGACTGGGAAGACCTGAAGCGCAAGGGCTGGCAGAAGGTCGCGATGCCGGTCGCGCCGTTCGCGCACGGCGGCTTTCCGACGCCGTCCGGCAAGTGCGAATTCTTTTCCGCGGCGATGCAGGCCGCCGGCCTCGATCCGCTGCCGGCCTACGTGCCGCCGTACGAATCGCCGGTCAGCAATCCGGACCTCGCCGCGCGCTACCCGCTCGCGATGATTTCGCCGCCGGCGCGCAATTTCCTGAACAGCACCTTCGTCAACGTCCAGAGCCTGGGCGACACCGAAGGCGAGCCGCATCTCGACATCCATCCGGACGACGCAGCCGCGCGCGGCATCGGCGACGGCGACCGGGTGCGCATCGTCAATGACCGCGGCAGCTTCACTGCTGCCGCGCGTGTGACCGAGCGCGCGCGGCGCGGCGTCGTGGTCGGACTGTCGATATGGTGGAAGAAGCTGGCGTCCGACGGCAAGAATGCCAACGAGGTCACCGGCCAGCGGTTGACCGACATGGGACGCGGCCCGACCTTCTACGACGTGCTGGTCGAGGTCGAAAGGCTGCCCGGCTGAAAGATTGCCGGCGCGTCATCATTTGCGGAAACCGGGGGAAAGGGTGCAATAATTTTCGACCGTTCCGCGCCACGATTTCCGATGAAACTTCGCATCCTCCTCGTCGCCGCCGCGCTGGTCGGCATCGCCGGCTGCAGCCAGCTCGGCTACTACGTGCAGGCGGCGCACGGCCAGTTCTCGCTGCTGTCGCAGGCCCGCCCGATCGACGACTGGCTGGCCGATCCGCAGGCGAGCGACAAGCTCAAGCAGAAGCTCGAAGCGGTGCAGCGCATCCGCCGCTTCGCGGTGAACGAACTCGCGCTGCCGGACAACCGCAGCTACACCGAGTACGCCGACCTGCACCGGCCGTACGCGCTGTGGAACGTGGTCGCCACGCCGGCGCTGTCGATGACGCCGAAGCGCTGGTGCTTTCCGATCGCCGGCTGCGTCGACTACCGCGGCTACTACAGCAAGGACGACGCCGAGGCCTACGCCGCGACGCTGCGCCGCGAAGGCTACGACGTGCAGGTGTCGGGCGTGCCCGCGTACTCGACGCTCGGCTGGTTCGCCGACCCGGTGCTGTCGACCTTCATCGGCTACCCGGAAGGTGAAGTCGCGCGGCTGATCTTCCACGAACTCGCGCACCAGGTTGCCTACGCGCCGGGCGATTCGCAGTTCAACGAATCGTTCGCGACCACGGTCGAGGAAACCGGCGTCGAGCGCTGGTTCGCGAAGGAGGCGGACCCGCGCACGCGCGCCGCCTACGAACAGTTCAAGGCGCGCAAGGAACAGTTCATCGCGCTGCTGCTCGGTTACCGCGACAAGCTGGAAGCCCTGTATGCCGGTTCCGACAGCGACGCCGAGAAACTGCGCCGCAAAGCCGAGATCTTCGCCGCCCTGCGGCGCGACTACGCCGTGCTGAAGGAGTCGTGGGGCGGCTATGCAGGCTACGACCGCTGGTTCGCGTCGCCGCTGTCGAACGCGCACCTGGCGCTGGTCGCGACCTATCACGCCTACGTGCCGGCGTTCCGCACGCTGCTGACCGAACGAGGCGGCTATGCGGATTTCTATCGCTCGGTGAAGACGCTGGCCTCGCTCGACGGCCCGGCACGCGAGCGGAAGATGGCGGCGCTCACGCCGGCGTCTCCGGCGCCGGCGGCGACCACGCAAGCGGCGCTCGCGGCGCCGGGCTCGGCCCGCCGCTGACAGGCCGGCAATGACGCCCGCGGCCGGACGGGCGGAATCGCTTGCGTGGCGGAGAACGGCCGGCTAGCATCGAATCGCAAAAACGATGCAGCCGTCCTCTTCCGCGCAAACCGTCCCATCCATCATGACCGCTCTCGTCATCGGCCTGCTCGCCGGCATCGTCGGCATGGCTTATTTTTCCTGGGGACGCCGGCAGACGCGGTTCGCGCCGATGCTTGCCGGCGTGGCGCTGTGCGTGGCGCCGTATCTGGTCGGTAATGCGATCCGGCTCGGCCTGCTGGCGATCGCGCTGCTTGCGTTGCCGTTCCTGACCGACATCTGAACTGGAAACGGCGGCAGCCGGCCGCCGATCGCAACAAGAATGAAGGAGACAAGCGTGGACAGGTTCTGGCTCGCAAGCTACCCGGAAGGCGTGCCGGCCGAGATCGATCCCGGACGTTACCGTTCGCTGCGGCAGGTGATGGACGATTCGTTCGCCCGGCATGCCGAGCGCGACGCCTACGTCTGCATGGGCCGTCACATGACCTACCGGGAGCTCGACCTGCTGTCGACGCGCTTCGGCGCCTGGCTGCAGTCGCGCGGTCTGGGCCAGGGCGCGCGCGTGGCGATCATGATGCCCAACGTGCTGCAGTATCCGGTCGCGCTCGCCGCCGTGCTGCGCGCCGGCTGCACGGTGGTCAACGTGAATCCGCTCTACACGGCGCGCGAACTCGAGCACCAGTTGAACGATTCCGGCGCCGAGGCGATCGTCATCCTGGAAAACTTCGCGCACACGCTCGCGCAGGTGCTGCCCCGCACGGCGGTGCGGCACGTCGTCGTCGCCAGCATGGGCGAATTGCTCGGCGGCTCGAAGGGTACGCTGGTCGATCTCGTCGTGCGCCGGGTGAAGAAGCTGGTGCCGGCCTATGCTCTGCCGGGCGCGGTGCACTTCCGCGCGGCGCTGGCCGGGGGCGCAAGGATGCGCTTCGCGCCGGCCGACCCGCAGCCCGGCGACATCGCCTTCCTCCAGTACACCGGCGGCACCACCGGCGTATCGAAGGGCGCGGCGCTCACGCATCGCAACCTCGTCGCCAACGTGCTGCAGCTCGACGCCTGGATGGCGCCGGCGCTGCGCCGGCTGCCGCCGAACGAACAACTGGCTATCGTCTGCGCGCTGCCGCTGTATCACATCTTCGCGCTGACCATCTGCGGCATGCTCGGCATGCACGCCGGCGCGTCGAACCTGCTGATCCCGAACCCGCGCGACATGGCCGGCTTCGTCAAGACGCTGGGCCGGCACCGCTTCCACATGCTGCCCGGCGTGAACACGCTCTACAACGGCTTGCTGAACCGGCCGGACTTCGCGGCGCTGGATTTCTCCGCCCTGAAGATCACCATCGGCGGCGGCATGGCGGTCCAGCGTGCGGTCGCCGAGAAGTGGCTGCAGGTCACCGGCTGCCCGATCCTGGAAGGCTACGGCCTGTCGGAAACCTCGCCGTGCGCGACCGCCAACCCGGCCAGCGAGATCGGCTACAACGGCAGCATCGGGGTGCCGCTGCCGTCGACCGAGGTGGCGATCCTCGACGACGACGGCCGCGCGCTGCCGATCGGCGAGCCGGGCGAGATCGGCATCCGCGGGCCGCAGGTGATGAGCGGCTACTGGAAGCGGCCGGACGAGACCGCGAAGG
>JBQCGO010000066.1:0-6313 GCA_051955575.1 Burkholderiaceae bacterium | reverse complement strand
CGAAGTGGTGCAGCGCGATCACGGTGGCCAGCAGCGACAGCGGGATCGCCACCGCCGAGATGCAGGCGGTGCGCACGTTGTAGAGGAACAGGAACAGCACCACCAGCACCATCGCGCCGCCGACCAGCAGCGCGTTGCGCAGGTGGCCGACCACCACCTGGATGAAGTCGGCCGGGCGGAACACGTTGTCGGCGAGATCGACGCCTTCCTTCTCCAGCGCCGGGCGCAGCGCGGCCAGCGCGCGGTCGATTGCCGCGGTCAGCGCCAGCGTGTCGGCGCCGTACTGGCCTTCGATCACCATCATCACGCCGTCGCGATCGCCGATCGACGCGGCACCGACCGCGGGCGCCGGAGCCTCGCGCACCGTCGCCACGTCGCCGAGCCGTACCGCCACGCCGTCGCGCATCCGGATCACGGTGCCGGCCAGCGCAGCGGCGCTGGCGGCCTGGCCTTCGGTGGCGATCGCGATGCGCTGGTTGGCGTTCTCGAGGAAGCCGGCGCCGCGCACGCCGGTCGCGCCGCGCGCCGCGTCGAGCACGTCCTGCAGCGACAGGCCGGCGCGCGCCAGCCGGTCCGGGTCGACCTGGACCTGGAATTCGCGCGTCTCGCCGCCGAACACGATCGCGTCGGCGATGCCCGGCAGGCCGAGCAGGTGCGGGCGCACGATCCACTGCGCGACGTCGTGCACGTCCATCAGCGAGCGGGTGCGGGAAGTCAGGCCGACCATCATCACCACGCCGGTGGACGAGGTCAGCGGCAGCAGCGACGGCGCCTGCACGCCGGCCGGCAGCTCGGACGCCAGTCCGCCGAGCCGTTCGCCGGCGAGCTGGCGGGCGCGGTAGATGTCGGTGTTCTCGTCGAACACCAGCGTGACCACCGACAGGCCCGACAGCGAGGTCGACTTCATGCTGCGCAGTCCGATCGCGCCGCCGAGCGCGTTTTCCACCGGCTGCGTGACCAGCGTCTCGACCTGCTCGCTGGACAGGCCCGGCGCCTCGGTCTGGATCACCGCCATCGGCGGCGAGAACTCGGGGAACACGTCCTGCTGCGACTGCAGCAGCGCGTAGATGCCGTAGCCGGCCAGCGTGCAGGCCAGTGCGACCACGATGCCGCGGAAGCGGATCGAGAAGCGGACCAGCGCGTTCAGCATGGCGTGTCCTCTGGCGCGCCGGGGTGCGCGATGCCGGGAGCGGCGGCATCCCCGATGCGTCCTGCGATGCCGCCTTCGATCCGTCCTGCCATGCCGGCGCCGCGTCGCGTGCGCACTCTGCTCAGTCGTCGCATTCCGCGTCCTTGCAGCCGGCGCCTAGCGGCGGCTTCAGTTCCTGCGACAGCAGCAGTTGCGCGCCGGCGGTCACCACCCGGTCGCCCGCATGCACGCGGCCGGATGCGGGTACGAAGTAGCCGTCGCCGACCGGCATGTCGACCGCGCCGGGCCGGCGCGCGAACCGAGTCGGCGCGGTTTGCACATAGGTCCACGGCTGGCCGCCGTACCAGACGATCGCCGACGACGGCACCAGCACGCCGGCGCTTGCCTGCGCGCCGTCGGGCACGTGCGCGAGCAGGCGGGTACCGGCCGGTATCGCGCCGTCGATCTGGTAGAACCACGGCGCGCCGGGCAGCGTCGGATCCGCCTGCGGCGAGGCCGAGACGCGGCGCGCCGTCTGCCGCTTGCCGCCGGCGGGCGCGATCTCCACCGCCGCCGGCGCTTCCGCACCGGCCGGCAGCACCGGCAACACCACCCGCAGCAGCGTCCGGCGGCGTGCGGCGAGCGCGGCGAAATCGCCGCCGCGCCGGTCCGGTTCGGCCCATGCCGCCAGCACCGGACCGAACGATTGCCGCGCGCTCAGCGCTTCGTTGTGCAGTCCGGCCTCGGCGGCCCGCCGTTTCGCGTCGTCGGTGCGCCATGCCGCCTCGGCCGCCTGCAGCGCCTTCAGCGAGGCGTTGCGGTCGTCGGCATACAGCGCGCGGGTGCGCTGGTATTCGGCCTGCGACGCGCGCGCTGCGGCAGCAGCGGCCTCGACCTCGGCGCGCGCCGACAGCAACTTGCCGTGCGCGGCGACCAGCGGCTCGGGATCGACCGCGACCGCATAGGCGGTGGTCCCGGGCCGCCGGCTGGCGGCCGCCAGCACCGTGGTCCGCATCGCGCTGCGCTGCTGCGCGGCCGGCGTCACCGTGACGACCGCTTCGCCGTCGACCGTCTGCACCCGCGCCGGCGCCGGGCCCGATGCCGCGGCGCCGGCCGGCGCATCGTCGTCGTCGGCCGCCGCCGGATGCAGGACCAGGCCGGCCAGAAGCAGCAGGCCGCAGAGCACCGCCGCTCGCAGTGCGGTTCGCGGCCGGCGCCGGGGCGCCGGATGGAGGCCGGTTGGGCCGGGCAGGATCATGGCATCTCCGGTGACGAGGTGCGGTTCGGCGATGAAGCGGGGCGCCTTGCGGCGGGAACGATGGTGTCCGGTGCGCGCTCGGGTGATCGTGCCGAATCCGGCAAGGAGGAATCGGGCAAGGAGGAATCGGACAACCAAGGGTTCGCCGCCGACGGCGCGGGCAGCATGCCGGCGTCGAGCGGGCGCTCGAGCGCATCCTCCAGATCGCCGACGCGCTGCTGCAGCGCCGCCTGCGCCTCGACCGCGGCCAGCCGGCCGTCGATCGCCTGTTCGCCGGCCAGCGCCAGCGCGAGGCGGTCGATGTCGCCGGCATCGAAGCGGCGCTGCGCATCCTGCAGCCGTCCGGCATCGGCGGCTTCGCGTTCGCGGGTCGCATCGCGGGCGGCGATCGCATGGCGCAGTGCGGCCATCGCGCGGTCGGCGCGCGCCAGCGCCGCGTCCTGCAGCGCGTCGAAGCGGGCCGCCAGCGCGCGCCGGCGGGCATCGGCATGCGCGATCGCGGCGCGTTTGCCGTGGAACAGCGGCAGCGGAATTCCGGTCAGCGGCAATTGGAACTTGCGTACGCCGGCATCGAACAGGAAGCCCGGCCCGAGGTGCAGCGTCGGCAACTGTTGCGCGACCTCGGTCTGCAGCGCCGCCTGCGCCTCGGCGTAGCGCGCGAGCGCCGCCTGCACGTCGGCCCGGTTCAGCACCGCCTGCTCGCGCGCGACCGCGTCCGGCCACGGCGGCGACGATGGTGCGCGGTCGAACGCATCGAGGTCCGGCGTCAGGCCGTCGAGCGCGCGCAGCGGCAGGCCGAGCCCCGCGGCGGTGCCGGCGCGCGCGTGGTCGAGCCGGCCGGGCGCCTGCCCCAGAGCGTGCCCGGCCGGCCCCAACGACGATTGCGCATCGTGCAGCACCGGGCTCGAGGCGGCGCCGAGCGCGACGCGCTTCTCCAGCAGTGCGACCGCCTTCGCGCGCGCGTCGCGGCGCTGCCGCAGCAGGTCGATGCGGCGCGCCTGCAGATGCCAGGCGAGCAGTTGCGTGCGCAATCGGCTGCGCCCCGCCCACGCGGCGGCGCCCACGTCGAACCGCGCCGCCCGGCTCGCGGCGCGCGCCGCATCGATGCGGTAGCCGCGGCGTGCCGCGGTTTCGAGCGGAATGTCGAGCCCGAGCCCGAGCGTGTACGGCGAATCGCCGGGCTGCGGATTGGTCGCGCGCTCGAACGGCAGTTGCAGCGACGGATTCGGCCGCTCGGCGGCGACCGTCACGCCCGCTGCGGCCGCGGCCGCTTCGGCACGGGCGGCGTCGAGCGAGGGATCGAAGTAGTAGGCGGCACGCACCAGCGCGTCGACGTTCCAGTCGATCGGGCCGTCACGACCGTCCGCTGCGACATAGGCGCGCAGGCCGGGATCGTCCAGCGAGCGGGATTGCCACGCGTGCGCCGACGCTTGCGGATCGAGCGTTTGCGGCACATAGGTCGCGCACCCGGCGAGCGCCAGCAGGCCGCTTGTGGTGAGGACTGCGGCGACGAGGAGACGCCCCGTCACCGGACTGCTCCCGGCGGTGCACGGTGCTGCGAAAAATCGTCGATCAGCGTCTGGGAATGGGCTTGCATCGGTCGGTGGAAAAGTTCGATGGCCGCCGGCACCGGCCAGGGCGAGGAGGATCATACCCGGCGCCTGCAGTTTGACGCGAGATTGTACGGGCGCCGCCACCGCAGGGCCGCCGAAGTTGGCCTGGAAAGGAGGTTTGCGCGGCGGGCATGGCATACACGATGCACGCGACGCACGCGACGCACGCATGCCGGGTAGCCCGACTGCCGTCCCGTCGCTAGGCGCTCAGGGTGCCGGCTCGTTCCACCACGCCAGGAACATCACCATGACCAGTGGCCCGGCGAACAGGCCGAGCAAGCCGAACACCTGGATGCCGCCGAGGATGCCGAACAGCACCGCGAGGAACGGCATCCGGGTCGCGCTGCCGATGATGACCGGGCGCACGAAGTGGTCGGCCACGAACAGCACCAGCATGCCCCAGGTCGCCACCGCCAGCGCCGCGGTCATGTGGCCCTGCACGGCCAGCAGCGCCGCCGCCGCGCCGAAGGCGATCGGCGCGGCGAACGGGATCACCGCGACCGCGCCGGTCAGCACGCCCCAGATCACCGGCGACGGCACGCCGGCCAGCAGGTAGCTGATCCCGATCAGCAAGCCTTCGGCGGCCGCCACCGCGAAGAAGCCGACGAAGGTCGCGCGCAACGCCGGCGGCACCGTGCCGGCGTAGCGCGCCCAGCGCAACGGGCCGAGCGCGGCCGCGCCGTGCCGCGTCAGGTGCTGCGTCAGCATCGGCCCGTTCAGATAGAAGAAGAACAGCGCCACCAGCGCGAACAGCAGGTCGACCAGCCGGTGCAGCAGTTGCGAGCCGGCCAGCCGCAGCAGGTCGCCGGCGCCGTGCAGCCGCGCCGCCAGGTCGCCGGACAACAGGTCGGCCAGCCCGTTGGGCTGCGCCAGCGTGTCGCGCCACCAGTTGGCTATCGTCGCACCGACCAGCGGCAGGGCCGGGATCCAGCCGGGCACGCCGATGCCGTCGCGGTTGGCTGCGCGCCGCCATTCGATCCTCCCGGGCCCTTCCTGCCGCAGCCGGGCGATCAGCCAGGCCGACGGCGCCACCACCGCCGCGCCGATCAGCAGCGTCAGCAGCAGCGCGGCCAGCGTCGCGCGGCCGCCGAGCAGTACGCGCAGCCGCAGGTAGATCGGCCAGGTGGCGATCGCCAGGATCGCCGCCCAGCCGAGCGGCAGCAGGAAGTCGTGCACGACCCAGGCCGCAAGCGCGATCACGGCCAGCGAGAAGGCGAGGTTGCAGACGGGGCGCAGGCGGTCGTCGGTCATGGGCGGGATGATGGACGTTGGAAATTTTCAGGCGGGCGGCGTCGCGAAGCCGACCCAGTTGACGCCGGCGCCGTCTTTCAAGCCGCGCGACGGCACCGCGTAGCCGGCATCGGCGAGCCGGCCGTCGGGCGCGACGCGGAACAGCGCGATCCCGGCCGGTTTCGCCGGTCGCGCGATCTGATTGCCGACCGCCAGCAGCGCACCGCCGGCATCGAGCGCGAGGCTGCGCGGCTCGATGCCGCGCGCGTCGGCATGCTGGTGCAGGGCCGGCAGGCCGGTGTCCGGGTCGATCCGGTACACCGCGACATTGTTTTCGCCGGCCGGCCACGCGTTGCCGCTGCGGTTGGCGACGTACAGCGCGTGGCCCTGCGGATGCAGCGCGATCGCGCCGGCCCGCTGTGCGGCGAGTTCCGTAGCGGGCGGTGGCGCATCCGGCGCGGCCAGCGTGGTGCCGGCGAATGCCGGCCGCCGCGCGAAGCGGCCGTTCTCGAAGCCGATCGCCTGCAGCGCGTTGCCGCGTTCCATCGCGACGTACAGCAGCGGGCGCGACGGATGAAAAACCAGGTCACGCGGCCCGAGGCCGGGCGGCATGGTCAGGCGGTCGGTAGGTGTCGGCGCGCCGCCGCGCCAGGCCAGCGCGGTCAGCGAACCCGAATCTTCGGCATGGCCGGGCCGCGCGTCGTTGCCGCGCGCGCAGACCACCGCGCGATCGCCGCGCGGCGAGAACGCCGCCTGGTGCGCGAACACGCCGATCGCATCGCGGCCGAGGCGTGCCGGGTCACCTTGCGGCCGGCCGTCGGTGCCGAACCGCCACGCCAGCACCGCGCTCGGTTGGTAGCAGGCCGCGAGCAGCCGCGTGCCGGCCGGGTCGATCGCCAGCTGCACCGCCATCGACGGCAGCGGCAGCGGCTCGCCGTGCGGCGTCAGCGTGCCGCTGCCGGGCGCCAGGCGGAACACGAGCAGCGCATGCCGCAACGGCGCGCCGTGGCGCGGCGACTCGGCGTTGCTGGTCGCGACCACCAGCCCGCGTCGCGACGGGTGCAGCGCCGCCGCGCCGACCGC
>JBQCGO010000065.1:0-2863 GCA_051955575.1 Burkholderiaceae bacterium | reverse complement strand
CCGGCTACAACCCCACCGGCACCGTCGGCGCGCTGACCTACTGGGCGGCCGACGCGATCAAGAACCAGTACCTGAAGCACCGCGGCCCGCTGGTCCAGGTGTGAGGCGTGAGAAAGGAGACCGCCATGCTCCGCGCAACGATATCGCTCGGCTTGCTGGGCATGCTGCTGGCCGCACCGCCGGCCGGCGCGCAGGAGAGCAACCGGATGCAGGGTGACCTGTCCTATACCCGGATCCAGCGCGGCCAGTACCTGGTGCGCGCCGGCGACTGCGCCGCCTGCCACACCGACAAGGAAGGCCAGCCGTTCGCCGGCGGCCGCGCGATCCCGACGCCGTTCGGCACGATCTATTCGACCAACATCACGCCCGACAAGGAAACCGGCATCGGCAACTGGACCGCCGACGACTTCTACCGCGCGATGCACGACGGCGTCCGGCACGACGGCGCGCACCTGTACCCGGCGATGCCCTATCCCTGGTACACCAAGATGACGCGCGAGGACGTCGATGCGATCCTCGCCTACCTCGAGACGGTCAAGCCGATCCGCAACCAGGACAAGCCAACCGAACTGCCGTGGCCGCTGAGCTGGCGCGGCGGCATGGCGGTCTGGAACAAAATGTTCTTCGACCCCGGCGAATACAAGACGAATCCGCACAAGTCCGCGCAATGGAACCGCGGCGCCTACCTGATCGAGGGCGCCGGCCACTGCGGCGCCTGCCACACCGCGAAGAATGCGCTGGGCGCAACCGGCGACGACCGGCTGGCGGGCGGTGACGCCGGCGAGCACTGGTACGCACCGGCCCTGACCGGCGACCTGCGCAACGGCCTCGGCCAGTGGTCCACTGCCGACATCGTCACCTACCTGAAGACCGGCGCCACCAAGCACACCGCCGCGTCCGGTCCAATGACCGACGTGATCGAAGACTCGACGCGCTACCTCAGCAACAACGACCTGCAGGCGATCGCGGTCTATCTCAAGGACATGCCGGCGCAGAAAAAATCCGGCGGCGGCAACGACAAGGACGTCGACAGCCGGCGCATGATCACCGGCGCGGCGCTCTACCAGGATCATTGCGCGGCCTGCCACATGGAGAACGGCCAGGGCCAGCCGAACGCCTTCCCGTCGCTCAAGGGCAGCTCGATTGTCCAGGCGAAGAAGCCGGACACGATCGTCCAC
Source organism: Burkholderiaceae bacterium (assembly GCA_051955575.1). GTDB lineage: Bacteria > Pseudomonadota > Gammaproteobacteria > Burkholderiales > Burkholderiaceae_D > JBQCGO01. The sequence goes on along the minus strand of JBQCGO010000065.1, from coordinate 1,685 downwards.
CTGATCCTCGACGGCGGCAAGATGGCCGGCACGAAGGCGCGGCCGACACAACTCGCGATGCCGGCGTTCGACGACAAGCTGGACAACGAGCAGGTGGCGGATCTGGTCACCTACCTGCGCAACGCCTGGGGCAACCATGCGGCGCCGGTGGACGCGGATGCGGTGAAGTCGGTGCGGCAGGCGCTGGCGCAGAAGTGAGGAACGCGGCAGGGCCGCGATGCGAAGCCTGAAACGAAAAAAGCCGATCCGTGACGGATCGGCTTTTTTCGTTGTAACGTTTTTGGTGGCCCGGGGCGGAATCGAACCACCGACACAAGGATTTTCAATCCTCTGCTCTACCGACTGAGCTACCAGGCCAAGGCGCGGAAGTATAACAAAGGTCCCGCGTTTCGCAAAGCGTCAGAACGTGCAACCGCTATAATCGCCGCATGGCCGTCCAGCGTTTTTCCTCGTTTCCTGCCCGCGACAGCAGCGCCGCGTCCGCCGCGCGCGGCGGCCTGCCGGTCGACGTCTGCGTGGTCGGCGGCGGCGCCGTCGGCAAGGCCGCGGCGCTCGGGCTGGCGCGCGTCGGCGCGCGCGTGGTGCTGGCCGGCGGCGCGTCGGCACCGGCGGCGCTGTCCGAAGGCGAGTGGGATGCGCGCGTCTACGCGCTCAACCGCGCCGCGCGCGAACTGCTCGCATCGCTGAAAGTGTGGGACGCGATGGACGCGGCGCGCCTCGCGCCGGTCGACCGGATGGTGGTCGAGGGCGGCGCGGGTGCGGAAGCGGGGCGGCTGACCTTCGACGCTGACGCGGCGCGCGTCGACGCGCTTGCATGGATCGTCGAGGATGCGAACCTGAACCGCGCGCTGGACGCGGCGCTGGCGTTTTCTCCCGACGTGCGCGTGGTCGCCGCCGGCGCGACCGGGCTGACGCTCGACGCGGACCGCGCGACGGTGCAATTGACGGACGGCGAAACCATCGATGCGGCGCTGGTGGTCGGCGCCGACGGCGGCAATTCCTGGGTGCGGGCGCGCTGCGACATCGGGCTCGACCTGCGCCGCTACGGCCAGACCGCGGTGGTGGCGAATTTCCATGGCGCTCGGGCGCACCACGGCACGGCGTGGCAACGCTTCACCGGCGAGGAAGGCATCGTCGCGCTGCTGCCGCTGCCCGGCGATGCGCTGTCTTTGGTCTGGTCCGCGCCGGATGCGCTGGCCGAATCGCTGATGGCGATGCCGGCCGAGGCGTTGGCTGAGCGGCTGACCGCGCTGGCCGGCGATCGCTTCGGCACGCTGCGGCCGCTGGGCGCCGGCACACGCCGTTCGTTCCCGCTGTCGCTGGTGCGCGCGCATGCGATGACTGCGCCGCGCGTGGCGCTGGTCGGCGACGCGGCGCACGTGATCCATCCGCTCGCCGGGCAGGGGATGAACCTCGGCTTCGGCGACGTCGCCGCGCTGATCGGCGCGGTCGCGCAGCGCGGCCCTCATAGGGATTGCGGCGACGCGCGCGTGCTCGGCCGCTACGCCCGCGCGCGCGCCGAGGAAGTGCGGCTGATGCAGATCGCGACCGACGGGCTGGAACGCCTGTTTTCGGTCGACGCCGAACCGTTGCGCATGCTGCGCGCGTTCGGCATGAACCTGATCGACAGCCTGCCTGTCGTCAAGCGGCGCCTGGTGGCCCAGGCGCTCGGCACCGGGGCGTGA
>JBQCGO010000064.1:0-5699 GCA_051955575.1 Burkholderiaceae bacterium | reverse complement strand
ACCCGCGCGGCCGGCTCGCGCGTCAGCGCCGTCCCCCAGCTCTGGAAGGCGACGCCCGCGACGCTCAGGCCGGCGTACACCGTCGTCAGCGACAGCAGCATCCAGCCCAGCGGCCAGGCGGCGGCCGCGGCCGGCGGTGCGAACAGCGCGACGAAGCCGGCTGCGAGCAACGGCAGCGCCCGCACGATCCAGCGTCGATGGCGATTGGCGCGATGCAAGGCGGCGGGGTGCAAAGCGGCGCGGTCGATCCAGAGGCCGATCGCCGGATCGGCCAGCGCGTCGGCGAGCCGGGTCACGAGCAAAGCGACGCCGATCGTCGTCAGCGACAGGCCGAAGCGTTCGGCGTAGAACGGCGGCATGGTCACGTAGACCGGTAGCGCGGCCATCGCCAACGGCATGCCGAAGGCGCCGTAGGCCAGCGCTTCCCGGCGCGACATTGGACGGTTCGCTGTCACGCTCATCGGGCTGCGGCGCCTAGCAGCGCCGCGCGCAAATCCGGCGCGCTGGTGCGCGGCGACAGCCAGATGGCGAAGAAGGCGCGGCCGAAGGCAGGGTCGTCGATGCTGCCGAAGCGCCGGCCGTCCAGGCAGAACACTGTCGGGCCGCCCGGCCGGTAGATGCCGGTCAGCCGGGTGCCGTCATGCACGTCGGGGAACAGCGCCGTCATCCGCGCCAGCCAGGCGTCGCGCTGCGCCGGCTCCGGGGCCGCGACCTTGTCCATTTCGCGCAGGCTGGCTTCGGCGATCTTCCTGCCGTCGAGGTCGCGCGCATAGCGCAGTTCGAGCGCGAACGGCGCATCGCCCGGCGCTGCGCCAATCAGGCCAACGGGGCCGGCGGGGCCGGTCCACAGTCGCGCGTCGTACACGCGGATGCCGAACCAGCGGTAGCTTCCTTCGCCGGCGGCATGCGCCTGCGGCAGCAGTTCACGGAGGCAGGCCGGCGCGTCGGTTTCGGTGGTCCCGGCCGCATCGGCAACCCCGGGCAGCAACAGCGCCGACGCAGTAAGGGCGGCGGCCAGCGAAAGCCGGAAGCGGCGGACGGCCATCGCGTCAGTCCGGCTTGCGCAGCGTGAACTGCATCACGTCGGTGCTGCCGGCGCGGAAACCCGCTTCGCAGTACGCGAGATAGAACTCCCAGGTACGCAGGAAGCGGTCGTCGAATCCTTGCGCGCGCACCCGCGGCCGCTGTGCGACGAAGGCGGCGCGCCAGGCGGCGAGCGTGCGCGCGTAGTCGAGGCCGAACGCGAACTCGTCGATCACTTCCAACCCGTGCTGGCGCGCTGCGTGCCGGAACGCGGACGGCGAGGGCAGCATCCCGCCGGGGAAGATGTACTGCTGAATGAAGTCGGTGCCAAGACGGTAGCGGTCGAACAGCGCGTCGTCGATCGTGATGGTCTGGATGCAGGCGCGGCCGCCCGGCTTCAGGTTGCGCGCGACGCATGCGAAGTATTCCGGCCAGTAGCGCTCGCCGACCGCCTCGAACATCTCGATCGACGCGATCGCGTCGAAGCCGCCGGCGTCGGCATCCCGATAGTCCTGCAGCAGCAGCTCTACCTGGCTCACCACGCCGGCCTGCGCCAGGCGCCGGTTGGCGAACTGCAACTGCTCGACGGACAGCGTCAGGCCGGTCACGCGCGCATTGGTCTCGCGCGCGGCGACCTCGGCGAAGCCGCCCCAGCCGCAGCCGATCTCGAGCACGCGCGCGCCCGGCGGCAGCGCCAGTTCGTCGAGGATGCGCCGGTACTTCGCGCGCTGTGCTTGTTCCAGACTGCCGGTTTCGGTGCCGGAAAACAGCGCGCTCGAATAGGTCATCGACGGGTCCAGCCACAGCTGGTAGAAGTCGTTGCCGATGTCGTAGTGCGCATGGATGTTGCGCCGGCTGCCGCGCTTCGAATTGCCGCGCAGCAGATGCCGCAGCCGGTGCAGCAGGCCGCCCCACCAGGTGCCGTAGATCACCGGCTCGATCGCGGCGCGATTGCGCACCAGCAGCGTCAGCAGCCCGGGCAGGTCGTCGCTCTGCCAGTGGCCGTCGATGAAACCTTCGGCGAAGCCGATGTCGCCGGATTTGAATGCGGCGCCGAACACCTCCCAGTCGAACACGGCGAGGCGCACCGGCGCGGCCTCGCCGTCGCCGAACAGCGCGCTCTGGCCGTCCGGGAATTCGAGCCGCAGCGCGCCGTGCGCCATCCGGCGCAGCATCTGCGTCACCAGCCTGGCGGCGGCCGGGAAGCGGGACGCGTCGAGCTCGTCGGCGCGCGGTGCGAAGCCGCTGTGGGCGGAATGGGAAGGATGCATCAGGTCGGTCGTCATCGTGTCACCTCGAATGCGGGCGGCGACGGCTTCCGGTGGAACGGCACACGCCGTCGCCACAGCCGGAAAGCCTGCCAGTGGATCTTGACGATGACGCCGAGCGTCATCATCGGGTGGGTCAGGAAAGCCTTGGCGGCGACGCCGTCGGCCAGCGGATGCGGAACGCCGGCGATGCTGGTCGCCAGCAGCGGGCCGTCGGCGTCGTCGTAGTCGATGCAGGCGAGTGTGCGCTCGGCGTCCGATGCGCGATGCGCGAAGCGGAACCGGTAGCCGCCCTCGACGCGGCAGAACGGCGACACGTGGAATGCCTTGCGCGCCCGCAGCTCCTGGCCGTTGCCGATCGGCGCGCCGGTGTCGAGCAGGTAGCAGTGCCGTTCGCCAAAGGTGTTGTTCACCTCGCACAGCACCGCGCGCAGCGCGCCGTCGGCGCGATGGCAGAACCAGAACGACACCGGATTGAACACGTAGCCGAGTACGCGCGGGAAGGTCTGCAGCCAGATCTCGCCGTCGGCGTCGCGGATGCCTTCACGCGCCAGCAGGTCGTCGATCCATTCGATCAGTGGTCGTTCACCGTCGCCGTGATCGCGGTCGTGAAACGACATCAGGTTGAAGCGGTTACGCGACAGCAGCCGGGTGCCGAAGCCTTCCTCGCCGAGCGCGCGCAGCGGCAGGCGTAGGAAGAACACGCGGTAGGCAAACGTGTGCGCTGCCGGCCGCCGCCGCGCGTGCCGCACCAGACCGAAGCACAGTTGCGGCCGGCGGGACGCGACGTCTGCGTGGTTGCGCGGATCGTGCATGCCGGTCTCCGTAGCGATGAGGACGTCAGGCCGCCGCGCGCTGCGCCAGCGCGCTCGCCGCCACGCGGTCGATCGCCTCGGCCGCCGCAAGCCCGGACTTCAGGCCGTCCTCGTGGAAACCGTAGCCGGTCCAGGCGCCGGCGAACCAGACGTTGCGCGCGCCCTGGATCGAGGGCAGCGCGCGCTGCGCGGAGACCGCCTTGGCGTCGAACACCGGGTGCGCGTACTCGAATTCCCCGAGGACCGTCTCGCGGCGCGGCTCGGTCAATGGGTTCAGGGACACGATCACCGGCGTGGCAAACGGCAGCGGCTGCAGCCTGTTGATCAGGTAGTGCACGCAGACGTCGGGCTCGGCGCCGCCGCGGCTCTCGTAGTTCCAGGCCGACCAGGCACGGCGCGCGAGCGGCAGCAGCGACGCATCGGTGTGCAGCAGCGCGCGGTTCGGCTGGTAGCGCACCGCCGACAGCACCGCGGTTTCCGCCTCGTCCGCGTCCTTCAGCAGGGCCAGGGACTGGTCGCTGTGCGACGCCAGCACCGCGTGGTCGAACACTTGCGTGCCGAGCGCGCTGTCGACTGCGACCTGCGGCACGCCGTCGAGCGCGGTACGCAGCACCGCGCGCACCGGGGTGCGCAGATGCCGGCGCGGAATCGCTTCCAGCATCCGCTCGACGTAATGCCGGGCGCCGCCGCGCACCGTGTGCCACTGCGGCCGGTCGTTCACCTGCAGCAGCCCGTGGTTGTGGCAGAAGCGCACGAAGGTCGCGACCGGGAAGGCCAGCATCTGCCGGGTCGGGCAGGACCAGATGCAGCCGGCCATCGGCAGCAGGTACCAGTCGCGGAACGCGGTGCCATAGCGGTGGCGGTCAAGGAATTCGGACAGCGGCATCTCCCAGCCGGCGTCGTCGTCGGCGAGTGCCATCGCGGTGGCCTGGCGGTTGAAGCGCAGGATGTCGCGCAGCATGCCGAGAAACACCGGCGACAGCAGGTTGCGGCGCTGCGCGAACACCGTGTCGAGATTGCTGCCGGCCCACTCCAGCATGCGGCCGCCGGCCGTCGGCAACCGCACCGAGAACGACATGTCGCTGGCCGCGGTCTCGACGTCCAGCTCGCCGAACAGGCGCACCAGGTTCGGGTAGGTGCGGTGGTTGAACACCAGGAAGCCGGTATCCACGCCGCAGGTCCGGCCTTCCAGCGCCACGTCGACCGTGTGTGTGTGGCCGCCGAAATAGTCGTCGGCTTCGAACAGGGTCACGTCGTGGCCCGACTGCGTCAGCCGCCAGGCGCAGGACAGGCCCGCGATGCCGGATCCGATCACGGCGATGTTCATCTGCTCCTCCCTTGTCGTGGAAGCGCCCGGCGGCATGGTTGTCGCCGCCGTTTTCGGCGGGCCGGGCAGTTGTCGTTCTATGGATTGATGTACGCAGGAGCGCGGGAAACGGATGCAGCCCGCATCCGCGCGGCCGGCGTCACGACGCCGCGGGTCGGTTCACATCGGCTGCGCGAGCGCCCGTTCGATGCCGGCCAGGAGCCGCGGATCGTCGGGCTCGACCTGGCTCGGGTAAGTGGCGATCGCCTTGCCGCGGCGGTCGATCAAGTACTTGTGAAAGTTCCAGCCCGGCGCTTCGCCGGTGGCTTTCGCCAGCGCCGCATACAGCGGATTCGCCTGCGGCCCCTTCACGACGCTCTTGGCGAACATCGGGAACTGCACGCCGTAGGTGTTGTAGCAAAGGTCGGCGATCTGCCCGGCGTTGCCCGGCTCCTGGCCGCCGAAGTCGTTCGACGGAAAGCCGAGCACCACCAGGCCGCGCGCCCGGTAGCGCGCGTACAGCGCTTCCAGGCCCTTGTACTGATGCGTGTAGCCGCAGTAGCTCGCGGTGTTCACCACCAGCACGACCTTGCCGGCGTATTGGCAGAGGTCTTGCGGCGCTTCGTCCTGCAACCGGGGAAAGCGCTGGTCGAGCAGCGCGGGGCAGGCGGCGTGCGACACCGGAGCGTCGGCGGCGGCAGGGGCCGCTCCGGCGGCGAACGACGGGTCGGCCCGGACCCAGGACGCGCAAGCGCATGCGACGAAAAAGGCGGACCTGAGAAACGGAAGAGCGAACCGTGGCGGCAACATGTTTTTATACCAATTGGTTTAAGGATTGACCATCCGGTTATGGCCGTCGCTCGATTCTAGCGGAGTCCGGGCGGATTTCCGCAGGCCAAAAAAATTTCAACGAAAAACCGGCCGTGGAAACGGGCCGGTTGGAAGGGGTACGGAAGCGGGGTTGCCGCGGCGGTCTTGTCAGAACTCTTCCCAGTCGCCGGTAGCCGTGGTCGAACCTGCCGGTACGGCGCTCTTGCGGGCCGGCACGGTGCCGCCCGCTTTGGCCACCGGCTTGGCGGCAAGCTGCCTGACCGCAGTCTTGGTTGCCGGTCGTGCCGCGGGTGCCGCTGCCTGCTGTGCGCCCTGCCCGCCCTGCAACCGGAACACCGCCACCACCTGGGCCAGCTTGCCGGCCTGTTCCTGCATGCTCTCGGCCGCCGCCGATGCTTCTTCCACCAGCGCCGCATTCTGTTGCGTCACCTGGTCCATCTGCCCGATCGCCTGATT
>JBQCGO010000063.1:0-7746 GCA_051955575.1 Burkholderiaceae bacterium | reverse complement strand
TCTACTTCTTTCCGCGCACCGGCCGCGTGCTGGTCAAGAAGATCCGCGGACTCAATAACAACACGCTCGCCAACCGCGAACAGGACTACGCCCACCAGCTGCAGGCTGCGCAGGTGGCCGGCGCGGTGGAACTGTTCGACTGACCGCACACCGATCATTGTCTTCCCGCCATGTCCAATCCCATCAAGGTACTCATCGTCGATGACTCCGCGCTGATCCGCAGCGTGATGAAGGAAATCATCGGCCGTCAGCCGGACATGCAGGTGGTCGGCGTCGCGCCCGACCCGATCGTCGCGCGCGACCTGATCAAGCAGACCAATCCTGACGTGCTGACGCTGGACGTCGAAATGCCCAAGATGGACGGCCTCGATTTCCTCGAAAAGCTGATGCGGTTGCGGCCGATGGCGGTGGTGATGGTGTCGTCGCTGACCGAGCGCGGCTCGGAAATCACGATGCGGGCGCTGGAACTGGGCGCGGTCGATTTCGTCACCAAGCCGAAACTGTCGATCCAGAGCGGCATGCTGGAATACGCCGAACTGATTTCCGAGAAAATCCGCGCGGCGGCACGCGCGCGCATCAAGGCGCGGACGGTGCCGGCGCCGAACACCGCCGATGCGCCGGCCGGGCTGCCGCAACTGCGCAACCCCCTGACCAGCAGTGAAAAGCTGATCATCATCGGCGCCTCGACCGGCGGCACCGAAGCAATCAAGGATTTCCTGGTACAGATGCCGTCCGACTGCCCCGGAATCTTGATCGCCCAGCACATGCCGGAAGGTTTCACCCGCTCGTTCGCGCAGCGGCTGGACGGCCTGTGCCGGATATCGGTACGGGAAGCCGCCGGCGGCGAGCGCATCCTGCCGGGTCACGCGTTCATTGCGCCCGGCCATTCGCACCTGCTGCTTGCGCGCAGCGGCGCGAACTACATGACCCAGCTCGACCAGGGGCCGCCGGTGAACCGGCACCGGCCCTCGGTCGACGTGCTGTTCCGCTCTGCCGCGCAGCAAGCGGGCAAGAACGCGGTCGGCGTGATCCTGACCGGCATGGGCAAGGACGGCGCGCAGGGCATGCTGGAAATGAAGGAGGCGGGCGCATGGAACGTCGCGCAGGACGAGGCCAGCTGCGTGGTGTTCGGCATGCCGAGGGAAGCCATCGCCATCGGCGCGACGCACCAGGTGGGACCACTCGACGCACTGCCGGCGATGGTCTTGGAATATCTCGCAACACACAGTAGCCGGGCCCTCCGGGTCTAAGTCATAATAGGCGCCGCCGTCGCGCTCAAGTTCGGCGCATCGACTGCCGTTACCGGGGCGACGGGAACCAACGAACACTGGAGTACTTCATGGCTGGGCCGAACACGAAATTCCTGATCGTCGACGATTTTTCGACGATGCGCCGCATCGTCCGCAACCTGTTGAAGGAACTCGGCTATACCAACGTGGACGAGGCGGAAGACGGTTCGATGGCGCTGGCCAAGCTGCGTGCCGAATCCTTCGACTTCGTGATCTCGGACTGGAACATGCCGGTGATGGACGGGCTGACCATGCTGCAGAACATCCGCGCCGACGTGGCGTTGGCCAAGCTGCCGGTGCTGATGGTCACCGCCGAGGCGAAGAAGGAAAACATCATCGCCGCCGCTCAGGCCGGCGCCAACGGCTACGTGGTCAAACCGTTCACCGCCGCGACGCTGGACGAAAAGCTGGCCAAAATCTTCGAGAAGCTCGAAAAAGTCGGCGCTTGAGCCCGGCGTTCAAGCGCCTCTGAGCGCTCCTGAGCGCTCCCCCCGGACCGGAGACGCGCCGCGGCGGCGCGCCTCGATTTCACGTCAAGCCTTCCCGGACGAGAACCCTCGATGCAGGAACCCCACTTCATCATTCGCGAACCGCTTCTCGACGCCAAGCAGCAGATCGTCGGCTACGGACTCGCATGGCAGCAACTGAACGGCGGTTCGGCCGGCGCCGATGACGATGAACTGACGGTGCTTGCACAGACGGTGCTCGGCGCCTTCGGCGCGCCGTCCGGCTGGGCGCTGGAAAACCGGCTGCTGTTCCTCAGGACCAGCCTGTCCTTGATGCAGTCCGGCGTCTACGACGAATTCCCGCCCGAGTGCACCGTGCTGCGGGTTGCGGGAACCGAGCTCACCCTTCCCGGCATGCTGGAGGCAATCGCCGACTGGCGCAGCCGCGGCTACGGCGTGTCGCTGATCGACGCCCAGGCGTTCGCTCACGACAAGACCATCCTGTCCGCCTTCAGCCATCTCGAACTGCCGTTCGACAAGACCGATCTCGCGACCCAGGCGAAGTTGTACGGCGCGATGAAGCAGTCGCCGACGCGGCTGGTGGCGCGCCAGCTCGGAAGCTGGCGGGATTTCGACGCCTGTACCGCGCTCGGCCTCGACGCGTTCGTCGGCAAGATGCATCTCACGCCGCGCGCCGACGTGCAGTCCAAGGGCCTGAACGCGGGGCAGGCAGTGATCCTGCAACTGATGCGGATGGTGCAGCAGAACGCACCGGTGCGCGACCTCGAAACCGTGCTCAAGCGCGATCCGACCATTGCCTACAAGCTGCTGCGCTACATCAATTCGCCGGCCATCGGCCTGCGTACCGAAGTCGAGTCGCTGCGGCATGCGGTCACGCTGCTCGGCTACTCGCCGCTCTACCGCTGGCTGGCGCTGCTGCTGGCGACGTCGAGCAACGCCGGCTATTCGCCGGTACTGATGCATACCGCCATCGTGCGCGGCCGTTTCGCCGAACTGCTCGGCGTCGGCACGCTCGGTGCGCGCGAGGCGGAAAACCTGTTCGTCGCCGGCATGTTTTCGCTGCTCGACCGGCTGATCGGCATGCCGATGGATGCGCTGCTGGAGCAGGTCGTGATCGCCGACGAGATCAAGCGCGCGCTGCTGTCGCGCGAGGGCGCCTACGGTCCGTATCTGGCGCTGGCCGAAGCCTGCGAACTCAACAGCGCGCTGGTCGGCTCGCTGGCATCGTCGCTCCAGATCGATGCCGACACCGTCAACGCCACCCATCTCGCCGCGCTGGCCTGGACCAACGGCATCGGCGTGTCCTGAGGGGCGACGCCTAAGGGGCGGCCGTCGCCGGTTTCCGGCGTTCGCCGCCGTCCGGCTTCCTTCGTGCCTTTCCATGCGGAAAATATCCGCGGTTTTCCCCTCCTGTTCCGGCCATGGCGCCGGCTCCCGCTTCGCAATAATCGACCCTGACCGGTAGTCCGCCGCGGCAGCAGCTTTCCAGAAGCCGCGCGGCGACCGCCACAGGAGTCGGCGATGGCCGAAGAAAGCGATCTCGAAAAAACCGAATCCGCCTCGCCGCGCCGCCTCGAACGGGCGCGCGAGGAAGGCGACGTGCCGCGTTCGCGCGAGCTTGCGACCTGCACCATCCTGCTGGCCGCCGGCTGCGGCATCTGGTTTACCGGCGATGCGCTGATCCGCCGGATGCGCCATCTGGTCGCGTCCGGGATGTCGCTCGACCGCGCGCAGATCTACGATCCGGCGCTGCTGTTTTCCCGCCTCGGCGCCGACATCGCCGATGTGCTGATCGGCTTCGCGCCGGTCGCGCTGTTGCTGCTGGTGGTCGCGGCGGCGTCGCCGCTGTTGATCGGCGGCTGGCTGTTCAGCGCCAAGTCGATCCAGCCGGATTTCGCCCGACTCAATCCGCTGCGCGGCCTGACCAATATGATTTCGACCAACGCGCTGGTCGAGCTTGGCAAGGCCATCGTCAAGGCGCTGCTGGTCGGCGGCGTCGCATGGCTGGTGGTCGGGCGGCACTTGAGCGCGATGTTCGCGCTGGCAAGCGAGCCGTTCGACGCCGGCAGCGCGCATCTCGGCGGCCTGCTCTGGACCAGTTTCATCACCATTGCCGCAGCGCTGGTGCTGATCGCCGCGATCGACGCGCCGTACCAGATGTGGCACTACGCGAACAAGCTGAAGATGACGCGCGAGGAAGTGCGCCAGGAAGCGAAGGAGTCCGAAGGCGATCCGCAGATCAAGGCCAGGATCCGCTCGCAGCAGCGCGAGATGGCGCGGCGCCGGATGATGGCCGAGGTGCCGAAGGCCGACGTGGTGGTCACCAACCCGACCCACTACGCAGTGGCGCTCAAGTACGCCGAAGGCAAGATGCGCGCGCCGCGCGTGGTCGCCAAGGGTGCCGACGAAGTCGCCGCGAAGATCCGCGAACTGGCCGCGGAAAACCATGTCGCGCTGCTCGAAGCGCCGCCGCTGGCGCGCGCGCTGTACCGCCACACCGACCTCGGCGACGAGATTCCGGAAGCGCTCTACACCGCAGTCGCGGAAGTGCTGGCCTACGTGTTCCAGCTGCGCGTCTACCGCGACCGCGGCGGCGCGTTGCCGGCCAAGCCCGAGGCGCTGGCCGTGCCGGCCGAACTCGACCCGCTCAATGAATCAATGAACGAATCCAGCCAGCGAGGCGCCGAATGAACGGCTTCAGGCTGCCCGCTTGGCTGACCGGACAGGGCGGCCGCGCGCTCGCCGCGCCGGTCATCATCGTCATGATGCTGGCGATGATGGTGCTGCCGCTGCCGGCCTTCGTGCTCGACATTTTCTTCAGCTTCAACATCGCGCTGTCGATCATCGTGCTCCTGACCAGCCTTTATACCGTCAAGCCGCTCGATTTCATGGTGTTCCCGGCGGTGCTGCTGGTATCGACGATGCTGCGGCTGTCGCTGAACGTGGCGTCCGCGCGCGTGGTGCTGACCACCGGTCACACCGGCCCGGACGCGGCGGGCAAGGTGATCGAGGCGTTCGGCCACTTCCTGATCGGCGGCAATTACGCGGTCGGCATCGTGGTGTTCGTGATCCTGACCATCATCAATTTCACCGTGGTCACCAAGGGCGCCGGCCGCATCGCCGAGGTCGGCGCGCGCTTCGCGCTGGACGCGATGCCGGGCAAGCAGATGGCGATCGACGCCGACCTGAACGCCGGCCTGATCCCCGAGCAGGAAGCGCGCCGCCGCCGCACCGAGGTCGCGCAGGAAGCCGAGTTCTACGGCGCGATGGACGGCGCCAGCAAGTACGTGCGCGGCGACGCGGTGGCCGGCATCATCGTCACCGTCATCAACGTGGTCGGCGGCCTGGTGGTAGGCATGCTGCAGCACGACCTCGATTTCTCGATGGCGCTGAAGAACTACACGCTGCTGGCGATCGGCGACGGCCTGGTCGCACAGATCCCGTCACTGATCATCTCGACCGCAGCCGGCGTAGTGGTGTCGCGTGTGGCCAGCGAGCAGGACATCGGCGGCCAGTTGGTCGGCCAGCTGTTCGCCAAGCCGCAGGTGCTGACCATCACCGCGGCCATCGTCGGCAGCATGGGCATGATTCCGGGCATGCCGCACGTGGCCTTCCTGCTGCTGGCAGCGGTGCTCGGCGGCGGCGCCTGGGTGATGACGAATCGCCGCAACGCACCTGAGCCGGCGCCGGAACCGGCGTCGCTGCCGGCGCCGGCCGAGGCGGAAGAGGCGGGCTGGCAGGACATCGTGCCGGTCGACACGCTCGGTCTTGAAGTCGGTTACCGGCTGATCCCGCTGGTCGACAAGGGGCAGGGCGGCGAGCTGCTGCGGCGGATCAAGGGCATCCGCAAGAAGTTTGCGCAGGAAGTCGGCTTCCTGTCGCCGTCGGTCCACATCCGCGACAATCTGGAACTGAAGCCCGCTGCCTACCGGATCACGCTGAAGGGCGTCGAGATCGGCCGCGGCGAAGCGCATCCGGGCCAGTTCCTGGCGATCAATCCCGGCATGGCGACCGGCGCGCTGCCCGGACCGGCGACCACCGATCCGGCGTTCGGCCTGCCGGCGGTCTGGGTCGACGCCGGAGTGCGCGAGCAGGCGCAGACCATGGGCTACACCGTGGTCGATGCCGGCACCGTGGTCGCCACTCATCTGAACCACCTCGTCACCACGCACGCGGCCGAACTGCTCGGCCGGCAGGAAGTGCAGGCGCTGCTCGACCATCTCGGCAAGGAATCGCCGAAGCTGGTCGAGGACCTGGTGCCGAAGTCGCTGCCGCTGTCGACGCTGCAAAAGGTGCTGCAGAACCTGCTCGCTGAGGGCGTGCACATCCGCGACATGCGCACCATCATCGAGACGCTGGCCGAACATGCGCCGCGCGTGCAGGAACCGAACGAGCTGACTGCGCTGGTGCGCATCGCACTCGGCCGCGCGATCGTCCAGCAGATTTTCCCGTCGGCCGAGGAGCTGCCGGTGATGGCGCTCGACGGCCGGCTGGAGCGTCTGCTGCTGCAGGCATTGCAGACCAGCGGTCCGGACGGCAGCGGCATCGAGCCCGGTTTGGCCGATGCGCTGGCGCGCCAGACCGTGGACGCCGCGCGCCAGCAGGAACAGATGGGCCTGACGCCGGTATTGCTGGTGCCCGGCCCGCTGCGCACGCTGCTGTCGCGCTTCCTGCGCCGGGCGCTGCCGCAACTGAAGGTGCTGTCGCACGCCGAACTTCCCGATACGAAGACGATTAGAGTAACCAGCCTGGTTGGAGGCTCCGCATGAACGTGAAGAAATTTACCGCGCCCTCGTCGCGCGAGGCATTGCGCAAGGTTCGCGACGCGCTTGGCCCCGACGCGGTGATCCTGTCGAACCGCAGCGTGGATGGCGCGGTCGAGATTCTCGCGATGCCGCACGAGGACGTGTCGTCGCTCGCGGCGCCGGCGGTCGAGCGCGAAGCCGTGCCATCGTCCGCACCGCCGCGCATCGCCCGCCCGGTCAACCAGGCGTCCGGCCTGGCCGAGCGCATCGACCTCGCGCGCAACGTGCCGCCTCCGCAGGGCAACGGCGATGGACGCGACGTCGCGCAGATCATGAACGAGCTGCGCTCGATGCGCGGCATGCTGGAATCGCAGCTGGCCGAGATTTCCTGGGGCACCTCGCAGCGGCGCGAACCGGTCCGTTCGGCGGTGATGCGCGAGATGCTGGCCGCGGGCTTCAGCGCCGCGCTGGCGCGTTACCTGACCGAGAACATGCCGGCCGGCGCGACGCAGAAGGACGGCATGAACTGGATCAAGTCGGTCCTCGCGCGTAACCTCGCCACGCTTGGCAACGAGAGCGAGATGATCGAGCGCGGCGGCGTATTCGCGCTGGTCGGTCCGACCGGCGTCGGCAAGACCACCACCACCGCGAAGCTGGCGGCGCGCTGCGTGATGCGCCACGGCCCCGGCAAGCTGGCGCTGATCACCACCGACGGCTACCGTATCGGCGGCTACGAACAACTCCGCATCTACGGCAAGATCCTCGGCGTGATGGTGCACTCGGTGAAGGACGAGGCCGACCTGCGCATCGCGCTCGAAGAATTGAAGGGCAAGCACACGGTGCTGATCGACACCGTCGGCGTCGGCCAGCGCGACCAGATGGTGGCCGAGCAAGCGGCGATGCTGGCCGGCGCCGGCCGTCACGTGCGGCGGCTGCTGTGCCTGAATGCGACCTCGACCGGCGAGACGTTGAACGAAGTGGCGCGCGCCTACAAGGGCGCCGGACTGGACGGCTGCATCATGACCAAGCTCGACGAGGCCGCGACCATCGGCAGTCTGCTCGACGTGGTGATCCGCCAGAAGCTCGACCTGTATTACGTCGCCAACGGCCAGCGCGTACCGGAAGACCTGCATCCGGCCAACCGACAGTACCTGGTCGACCGCGCGTTCAAGCTCAAGCGCGAGACCGCGCCGTTCGAGCTGCGCGACGCCGAACTGCCGATGGTCGTCGCCGGCACTGCCGCGG
>JBQCGO010000062.1:0-2865 GCA_051955575.1 Burkholderiaceae bacterium | reverse complement strand
GCGCGGCCCAATTCCGGTCCGGCGATGCTTGCCGCGCTGCAAGGACTTCCCGGACCGCACCCGAACCGCTCGGTACGGTTTGCGAACGGGCTCCAAGCCGTCGGATGCGCGGATGACGCCCGATTCGCTCGATATCGTGCGCCTCGCGCCGCGCCCGCTCGGCAGCCTGCGCGGCCAGCTGCTGCGCTGGCTGCTGCTGCCGCTGCTGCTGCTGGTCGCGCTCGACGCGTTGTTCGTCTACCGCAACGCGCTCGCCGCGGCCGACGTCGCCTACGATCGCGCGCTGCTGGCCTCGACCCGCGCGCTCGCGGAACGGGTGTCGATCGTCGACGGCCGTGTGATCGCCGACGTGCCCTATGTCGCGCTCGACAGCTTCGAAACCGACACCCTCGGGCGCATCTACTACAAGGTCACCGGCCCGCACGGCGAATTCGTGTCCGGCTACGACGACCTGCCGCCGCTGCCGAAGGACGTGCCGCGCTCGGAAGCCTATCCCGCGCTGGTGCGCTTCTACGACGCGCGCTACCACGACCAGCCGCTGCGCATTGCGGCGCTCTACCAGCCGGTGTACGACGACACCATGCGCGGCATCGCGCTGATCCAGGTCGGCGAGACGCGCGATGCGCGCCGCGGCCTGACCCGCACCATCCTGTTCGACACGCTGTGGCGGCAGGCGGCCCTGGTGGTGGCCGCGGCGCTGCTGGTCTGGTTCGCGGTGCGCTTCGTGCTCGGCCCGCTGATGCGACTGAAGGCCGACGTCGAAGCGCGCGCGCCGGCCGACCTGTCCGGCTTCGATCCGGCCCTGGTGCACCGCGAGGTGCGCCCGCTGGTGGCCGCGATGAACGGCCACATGGCGCGCCTGCAGGCGATGATCGGCGCCCAGC
This sequence comes from Burkholderiaceae bacterium, assembly GCA_051955575.1. Classification (GTDB taxonomy): domain Bacteria; phylum Pseudomonadota; class Gammaproteobacteria; order Burkholderiales; family Burkholderiaceae_D; genus JBQCGO01. The sequence goes on along the minus strand of JBQCGO010000062.1, from coordinate 1,981 downwards.
GGCGCTTCGTCGCCGATGCCTCGCATCAGTTGCGCACGCCGCTGGCGGTGCTGAAGACGCAGGTCGAACTGGCGCGGCGCGAGGCCGCCCGGCTGCAGCGCGATCCGGCCGGCGCCGATCCGGCCGCGCTGCGCGACATCGTCGACGGCATCGCGCAGACCACCGATGCGGCGGTGCACCTGGCCAACCGGCTGCTGGCGCTGGCGCGCGCCGGCCATCCCGGCGACGAGGCGTTCGGCGAGGCGGTCTCGCTGACTGCTGCTGCGCGGCAGGCGGCGCTGGAACTGGCGGGCCGGGCGGTGGAAAAGGACATCGACCTGTCGCTGGATGCGCCGGACGACGTCGTCGCGACCGGCAATGCGCTGCTGCTGCACGAGATGATCGTCAACCTGGTCGACAACGCGATCCGCTACACCCCGGCCGGCGGCCGCGTCGCGCTGCGGGTCGGACGGGAAGCGGACGGCGCGGCGCGCTTCGCGGTCGAGGACAGCGGCCCCGGCATCCCGGCGGCCGAGCGCGAGCGGGTGCTGGCGCCGTTCTACCGCGCCGCCTCGTCGCAGGAAACCAACCCGGAAGGCGCCGGCCTCGGACTGACCATTGCGCGCGACATCGCGCAGCGCCACCATGCGCGGCTGGCGCTGGCGGATGGCCAGGGCGGCCAAAGCGGCCAAGGCGGCCAGGGCGACCTTGAGGGTCTCGATGGCGCCGCAAGCGCCGGCCTGCGGGCGACGGTGGACTTCCCGGCGCCTGGCCGGCTCGCCTGATCGGCGCAGCGCCGCGGCATGACGCCGCGCAAGCCGGCCGTCTCGTCGGCTCGTCACAATCGTGCCGAGACCGGGCCGCGCCCGGTCGCGCCCACCTTCACTTCGAAGATCCGCCATGAACGACCGCCCCGACCCCGCCCCCTGCCTGTCCGCGCCGTTCCAGACGCTGCGCTGCCGGCTGGCGGCGCTCACCGCCGCATTGCTGCTGGCCGCTTGCGGCGGCGGCGGCGATTCCGGTCCGCCGCCGGCCGCGTCGACGCCGGTCACGCCGGCACAGCCGACGCCGCCGGCCGAAGCCGGCGCCCCGGCTGCGACCGGCGACATGGCCACCGACGGCCTGAACTGGTTCAATTTCCGGCGCCGGCAGGTCGGCCTCGCCGCGCTCGGCCGCAATGCGGCGATCGACGCCGCGGCTCAGGGGCACTCCAACTACCAGAAGCTGAACGAGACGATCACCCACGTCGAGACGCGCGGCAGCCCCGGCTTCATCGGCGAGACCGTGCCCGACCGGCTGGCGAACGTCGGATATCAATTTTTCAACAACAACCGGCTGAGCGGGGAAGTCATCGCCGCCACCGGCAATCCGTCGGGCTTCCAGGCGGCCGAGGAACTGATCACCGCGATCTACCACCGCTTCGTGGTGTTCGAGCCGGTGTTCCGCGAATTCGGGGGCGGCAGTGCGGCTGCGCCCACCGGCTACATCTATTTCACCTGCGACATGACTGCCGACGGCTTCGCCGCCGGGGTGCCGCCGGGCGCGGTCGCGGTCTACCCGTTCGCCGGCCAGCAGGGCGTGCCGACGGTGTTCTACAGCGACACCGAACAGCCGGACCCGGTCCCCGACCGCAACGCGGTCGGCTACCCGATCAGCGTGCATGCCAATTTCGGCAAGACCCTGCGCGTGGACAGCTTCACCGTGGCGCCGCCGTCGGGTGTTCCGCTTTCGGTACGGCTCCTCACTCACGACGCCGACAGCGAGACGCCGACGTCGGCGGCGGCGATCATCCCGGTCGACGTTCTGGCTTCGCAGACCGCGTATGCGGTGCGCTTTACCGGCGCAGTCGACGGCGTGCCGGTCAGCCGCGCGTGGTCGTTCACCACCCGCTGACGGTCGGTTGCGTCGCGCACCTTTTCGGGTGCATCGGCAACTGATCAAAAATCGTACATCGGCTGCAACAGGCTGATCCGAATCAGTACACTCGCGCGCGCGTCCGCCG
>JBQCGO010000061.1:0-3085 GCA_051955575.1 Burkholderiaceae bacterium | reverse complement strand
GCGCTCGACCTGGTCTACAAGCACGCGCCGTCGCTGATCGACAAGTTCGGCGGCCACGCGATGGCGGCCGGTTTGACGCTGCGCGCCGAGGCGTTCGACGCGTTCGCCGACGCGTTCGAGGCGGTCGGCAAGAGCCTGCTCACGGCCGAACAGCTCGAACGCGTGGTGGAGACCGACGGCTCGCTGGAAGACGCCTACGCCAGCCTCGACTTCATCCAGATCCTCGGCAACCAGGTCTGGGGCCAAGGCTTCCCGCCACCGGTGTTCTGCGACGAGTTCCGCGTGATGAACCAGCGCGTGCTGAAGGAACGGCATCTCAAGCTGTTCCTCGACAAGGACGGCCGCCGCTACGACGCGATCTGGTTCGGTCATGCCGACGCGCTGCCTGACCGCGTGCGGCTGGCGTATCGGCTGGATGCGAACGAGTACAACGGGGTGACGCGGGTGCAGTTGCTGGTGGAGCACGCGGAGCCGGCATAGACGCCACGGCAGGATTTCCGCTCGGCATGGGCCGGTCAAACCAAGGGCCGTCGCGTATAATTTCGCCCTTTGAAAGATTGGTGAATCCCATGGAAGCCGAACGCCTCAACGCCCTCCAATCCCTTCTCACCGACCTGACGTCGCGCGAGAAAGAACTTCGGGGGTATCTTTGACTTCGATGCGAAGTCGGAGAAACTCGAACAGATCAACGGCGAGCTGGAAGACCCGGCCGTCTGGAACGATCCCAAGCGCGCCCAGGAAATGGGCCGCGAAAAGAAATCCCTCGAAGCCGTCGTCCATACGCTGACGAAGATCGACAGCGGGCTGCGCGATGCGGCCGATCTTTTCGAGATGGCGCGCGAGGAGGACGACGACGACACGCTGGTGTCGGTCGAAGCCGATGCGCAGGAACTGAAGAAGCTGGTCGAAGACATGGAGTTCCGCCGGATGTTCTCGAATCCGATGGACCCGAACAACTGCTTCATCGACATCCAGGCCGGCGCCGGCGGCACCGAGGCGCAGGACTGGGCGTCGATGCTGCTGCGCCAGTACCTGCGCTATTGCGAGCGCAAGGGTTTCAAGGCCGAGATACTGGAACAGTCCGAGGGCGAGATCGCCGGCATCAAGACCGCGACGATCAAGGTCGAGGGTGAATACGCGTACGGCTTTTTGCGCACCGAGACCGGCGTGCACCGTCTGGTGCGCAAGTCGCCGTTCGATTCGGCCAACGGCCGGCACACCTCGTTCTCGAGCCTGTTCGTCTACCCGGAGGTGGACGAGTCGATCGACATCGAGATCAACCCGGCCGACGTGCGCACCGATACCTACCGCGCCTCCGGCGCCGGCGGCCAGCACATCAACAAGACCGACTCCGCGGTGCGGCTGACGCATATCCCGAGCGGCATCGTCGTGCAGTGCCAGAACGACCGCTCGCAGCACCGCAACCGCGCCGAGGCGTGGGACATGCTGAAGTCCCGGCTGTACGAACTGGAGCTGCGCAAGCGGATGAGCGAGCAGCAGAAGCTGGAAGACTCGAAGACCGACGTCGGCTGGGGCCACCAGATCCGCTCCTACGTGCTCGACCAGTCGCGCATCAAGGACCTGCGTACCAACGTCGAGGTCGGCAACACCACGGCGGTGCTCGACGGCGACCTCGACGGCTTCATCGCCGCCTCGCTGAAGCAGGGCGTCTGACCTCCGCCGCGCGGGCGGCCTTCCCGGGCCGCCCCGCCGTTCCCCGAATCCGCATCCGAACCTGATCCCATCCGTCCGGCTCGCCCGGCCCACCATCATGATGAACAACGACCACGCCGCCATCCAGCAGGAAAAAGACGAGAACTCGGTGATCGCTGAACGGCGCGCGAAGCTGGCGGCGCTGCGCGAACGCGGCGTCGCGTTTCCGAACGATTTCCGTCCCGGGAACGATGCCGCGTCGCTGCAGGCGCGCTATGCCGACACGCCGCGCGAAGAAATGGAAGCGCAGGCGGTGCGTGTGTCGGTCGCCGGCCGGATGATGTTGAAGCGCGTGATGGGCAAGGCGTCGTTCGCGACGATCCAGGACGCGTCCGGCCCGCGCGCCGACGGCCGCATCCAGCTCTACATCACGAGCGAGCTGGCCGGCGCGGAGGCGCACGAGGCGTTCAAGCATTACGACCTCGGCGACATCCTCGGCGCGGAGGGCACGCTGTTCAAGACCAAGACCGGCGAGCTGTCGGTGAAGGTGACCAGTCTGCGGCTGATCACCAAGTCGCTGCGCCCGCTGCCGGACAAGTTCCACGGCCTCGCGGACCAGGAAACGAAATACCGGCAGCGCTACGTCGACCTGATCATCAACGAGGAAACGCGGCGCACCTTCAAGGCGCGCACCGCCGCGATGTCGTCGATCCGCCGCTTCATGGCCGAGCACGGCTTCATGGAAGTCGAGACGCCGATGCTGCACCCGATCCCGGGCGGCGCGGCGGCCAAGCCGTTCATCACCCACCATAACGCGCTCGACATGCAGATGTTCCTACGCATCGCGCCGGAGCTGTACCTGAAGCGGCTGGTGGTCGGCGGCTTCGAGCGGGTGTTCGAGGTCAACCGCAACTTCCGCAACGAGGGCGTGTCGCCGCGGCACAATCCCGAGTTCACGATGATGGAGTTCTACGCCGCCTACGTCGACTACAAGTGGCTGATGGACTTCACCGAGGCGGTGATCCGCCGGGCCGCGGTCGACGCGCACGGCACCGCGACGCTCTCCTACCAGGGCCGCGAACTGGATCTGAGCAAGCCGTTCCGCCGGATGACAATCGCCGAGGCGATCAAAAAATACGCGCCCCACTACACCGATGCGCAGTTGCAGGACGCGGCCTTCCTGAAGACCGAGCTGAAGAAGTTCGGCGTCGAGCCGCACGTCATTTCCGGCCTGGGCGCGCTGCAACTGTCGCTGTTCGAGGAAACCGCCGAGTCTCAGTTGTGGGAGCCGACCTACATCGTCGACTACCCGGTGGAAGTGTCGCCGCTGGCGCGCGCGTCCGATACGGTGCCCGGCATCACCGAGCGCTTCGAACTGTTCATCACCGGCCGCGAGATCGCCAACGGCTTTTCCGAGCTGAACGACGCCGAG
>JBQCGO010000060.1:0-7074 GCA_051955575.1 Burkholderiaceae bacterium | reverse complement strand
ATGCCGGCGCTCAACAGCAGCATCCAGATGATGCCGATGGTCTTCTGCGCGTCGTTGCCGCCGTGGCCGAGGCTGTACATCGACGCCGACAGCAGTTGCAGCCGGCGGAACCACTTGTCGACTTTCGATGGCGTCGAGCGCACGAACAGCCACGAGACGAGAATCATCATTATCGAGCCGAACACGAAGCCGAGCAGCGGCGACAGCACGATGAAGGCGATGGTCTTGAACAGGCCCGAGGCGACCAGCGAGCCGGTACCCGATTTGGCCACCGCGGCGCCGACCAGGCCGCCGATCAGCGCATGCGAGGACGAGGACGGGATGCCGTAGTACCAGGTCACGAAATTCCAGACGACCGCGCCGGCCAGCGCGCCGAACACCACGTAATGGTCGACGATCGCCGGATCGACGGTGCCCTTGCCGACGGTCGATGCCACCTTCAGGTGAAACACAAAGATGGCGACGAAGTTGAACAGCGCAGCCATCGCCACCGCGGTCTGCGGGCGCAGGACGCCGGTGGAAACGATAGTCGCGATCGCGTTGGCAGCATCGTGGAAGCCGTTCAGGAAGTCGAACAGCAGCGCCAGGACAATCAGGAACGCGAGGACGGACAGGCTGATCTGGACGGTATGCATGGTGGAATCACTGTGGGCATGGCGACTCCGCCGATGGCGGATCGCGGCGGACGGAAGGACCGGAGCGTTGCCGAACCGGTCCGATGCGGGATGCGGAGAAAAGCCGGCGGACTTGCCGCGGGTCACGCATTCTCGACGATGATGCCTTCGATGATGTTGGCCACGTCCTCGCAACGATCGGTCACCGTTTCGAGGATTTCGTAGACGGCTTTCAGCTTGATCAGCGTGCGCACGTCCGGCTCGTCGCGGAACAGCTTCGACATCGCCGCGCGCATCACGTGGTCGGCGTCGGATTCGAGACGGTCGATTTCGGTGCAGATGGTCAGGATGTCGTCGGAGTTGTCCATGTCGTGCAGCAAGCCGACCGCCGCCCGCACCTTTTCCACACAGGCCAGGCACAATTCGGCCAGCCGCTTCGCCTCGGGCGTGATCGCCTTGATGTCGTACAGTGAAATCGTCTGGGCAACGTCTTCGAGCAGGTCGAGGATGTCGTCCATCCGCGTAATCAGCTGATGAATGTCGTCGCGGTCGAGCGGCGTGATGAACGTCTTGTGCAGAAGTTCGATTGTTTCGTGCGTGACCTTGTCGGCCTGTTTCTCGATGCCCTCGATCGCGTGCACCCGGATTTCCAGGTCGTTGAAATCGGTCATCAATCCGACCGTTTCGCGCGCGCCCTTGACGCACAATTCCGCGTGCTGGGTGAAGAGTTCAAAGAATTTGCCTTCCGAAGGCATGAATCGTCCAAACATGGTCGCTTCCGTTCCGGTTCTGAAAATCGTCTTGCGCGGGAGGCGTCGTCGCCCGTCGCCGCGTCACTCGCCGCCGAAGATCGCGTTGCCGCCGGCGTAATTGTCGAACTTGGTGTACTGCCCGTGGAAGGTCAGTCGCACGGAACCGATCGGGCCGTTGCGCTGCTTGCCGATGATGATTTCCGCCGAACCCTTGTCGGGCGAATCGGGGTTGTAGACTTCGTCACGGTAGATGAACAGGATCACGTCGGCGTCCTGCTCGATGGCGCCGGATTCCCGCAGGTCCGACATCACTGGACGCTTGTTGGGCCGCTGCTCCAGCGAACGGTTCAACTGCGACAGCGCAATGACCGGGCACTGCAGTTCCTTCGCCAAACCCTTCAGGTTGCGCGAGATCTCGGAAATTTCGGTGGCGCGGTTTTCGCCGGCGGAGTTCGCCGACATCAACTGCAGGTAGTCGATGATGATCAGGCCCAGCTTGCCGCACTGGCGCGACAGCCGGCGCGCACGGGCGCGCAATTCCATCGAGTTCAGCGCCGGCGTCTCGTCGATGTAGAGTTGCGCATCGTTCATCTTCTGGATCGCATGCGTCAGCCGCGGCCAGTCTTCGTCGGTCAGGCGCCCGGTGCGCAACCGGTGCTGGTCGAGACGGCCGACCGAGCCGAGCATCCGCATCGCCAATTGCGTGCCGCCCATTTCCATCGAGAACACCGCCACCGGCAAACCGCTTTCGATCGCGACGTTCTCGCCGATGTTCACCGAGAACGCGGTCTTGCCCATCGACGGCCGGCCGGCGACGATGATCAGGTCGCCCGGCTGCAGGCCCGAGGTCATCCGGTCGAGATCGACGAAGCCGGTCGGCACGCCGGTGATCTCGCTCTGGTTGTCGCGATTGAACAGTTCGTCGATGCGCTCGACCACTTGCGTGAGCAGCGGCTGGATTTCCTGGAAGCCCTGTGCGCCGCGCGCGCCCTCTTCCGCGATCGCGAAGATCTTCGATTCGGCCTCGTCGAGCAGTTGCTTGACTTCCTTGCCCTGCGGCTGGAAAGCCTGCCCGGCAATCTCGTCGGACACGGTGATCAGCTTGCGCAGCACGCCGCGGTCGCGCACGATTTCCGCGTAGCGCCGGATGTTGGCGGCCGACGGCGTATTCTGCGCGAGCGCGTTGAGGTACGGCAGGCCGCCGACTTCCTCGGCCTTGCCGATGCTGGTCAGCGTTTCGTAGACGGTGATGACGTCGGCCGGCTTGGTGTCGTTGATCAGTTTGACGACCTGCTGGAAGATCGTGCGATGGTCGTAGCGGTAGAAGTCGTCCGCGCGCAGCAGGTCCGCGATCTTGTCCCACGCCGCATTGTCGAGCAGCAATCCGCCGAGAACCGACTGCTCCGCCTCGATGGAATGAGGCGGCACGCGCAGCGCGTCGATTTGCGGATCGGTAGGTGCATTCATGGCGCGCATTATAACCGCGAAGGATGGGCCGATTCGGGCGCGGACGGGTGAAAATCGCGCTGCGCGATGATCCGGCAACGGCGCGAAATTCCGTTGCGATTTGCGGACCGGCAGCCATCGGGCGCGCAAAGAAAAAGCCGGACATCGTCCGGCTTTTTCTTTGCGGCTGAAACGGAATCAGGCGTGTTCGCCGAGCACCGAGACCGTGACGTCGACCACCACGTCGGTATGCAGCGCGACGCTGACCGGATGGTCGCCGACCGTCTTCAGCGGCCCTTGCGGCAGGCGCACCTGCGCCTTCTCGACCGGGAAGCCCTGCTTCGCCAGCGCTTCGGCGATGTCGTAGTTGGTGACCGAGCCGAACAGGCGGCCGTCGACGCCGGCCTTCTGCGAGATCTGGACGGTCATGCCGTTGAGCTTCTCGCCCTGGGCTTGCGATGCGGCCAGTTTCTCGGCGGCGGCCTTCTCCAGTTCCGCGCGCTTGGCTTCGAACTCGGCCACCGCGTTCGACGTCGCGCGACGCGCCATGCGTTGCGGGATCAGATAGTTGCGCGCATAGCCGTCCTTGACACGCACCACGTCGCCGAGGTTGCCGAGATTGACGACTTTTTCCATCAGAATGACTTGCATGTTGTTCTCCTATGTCCGGTCGTCGATCAGGCGTTGTGCAGATCGGTGTACGGCAGCAACGCCAGGAAGCGCGCGCGCTTGATCGCAGTGTCGACCTGGCGCTGGTAGTGCGCCTTGGTGCCGGTCAGCCGCGCCGGGATGATCTTCCCGTTTTCCTGGATGAAGTCCTTCAGCGTGTCGACGTCCTTGTAGTCGACCTGTTCCACACCGGCGGCGGTGAAGCGGCAGAACTTCTTGCGCTTGAACAGCGGGTTCTGTTGCTGGCGTTTTTGCTTGAGCTTGCTTTTATCGAACTTTTTACCGAATGCCATGATTGGCTCCTGTATCAACTAGCGTTTCGTGGTGGGCAGGCTTCGAACTCCGTGACGTGGAAAACGAGGCTCCTGCTGTTGCGGTTCTTGCGTGCAAGGAAGCCGGTGAACCGGTAGGCGTCGCCCAGGTCGGCCTGGCAGAAACGTCCGGCAATTTCGCCGGCGACCACTGCTGCCATTTCCAGTTCGACCGTCCTCGGCATGCCCGCCTCGACCTGCTCGGAGGCGAGATGCAGCCGTGCCGATACGATCGGGATGCCTGCCGGCGTGTAACGCAATGCATCGCGCTCGGCGATGCCGGCGACGCACCGGAACAGGTTCACGCTTCCTTCCGCTTGCTGCCTTGCGAATGTCAGGCGGCGGGCGCTTCCGTACGGCTGCCCTTGGCGGCGTCTTCCTTCTGCACGCTCTTCATCATCGGCGACGGCGCGGTTTCGGCGCGCTTGGTCTTGACCGTGAGATGACGCAGCACGGCGTCGTTGAAGCGGAAGCCGGTTTCCAGTTCGGCCAGGGTTTCCTCGTCGCACTCGATGTTGAGGCAGACGTAATGGGCCTTGGCCAGTTTCTGGATCATGTAGGCCATCTGGCGACGGCCCCAGTCCTCGACCCGATGCACCTTGCCGCCGCGCGAGGTCACGATCGCCTTGTAGCGCTCGATCATCGCCGGGACCTGCTCGCTCTGGTCGGGATGGACGATAAACACGATTTCGTAATGACGCATGCAAACTCCTTATGGACGGATGAAATATCGCCCACCCCGGCGTCAGGACGGGTGTGGGAAGCGGAAAGCCCGCGATTATAACCGATCGGCATCCGAAGCTCCAGTGCCTGTCTACGGCACTTTTCCCAAGGCACGGTCGCCCGCGCACAGCCATCGGCGCATCGGTCGCTTGCATTTCGTGCGCGACTGTACAAAAATACATACTGTTCAAATACACAGCATACCAACCGGCATCGCTACTCTCATTCATCCGCCCGACACCACCATGCTCAAGCTCACCGCACGACAGGAGCAAATCCTGAACCTGATACGCAACGCGATCGAGAACACCGGATTCCCGCCGACCCGGGCCGAGATCGCCAACGAACTGGGATTCCGCTCCGCCAACGCGGCGGAAGAACACCTGCAGGCGCTGGCGCGCAAGGGGGCGATCGACATCGCGCCCGGCACTTCGCGCGGCATCCGACTGCGCGACATGAACGCCGAGCGCAGGCCCAACGAATGGGGTGGGAAGCAGCTTGCCCTTCCCCACGCCTCCCTGATGCAGTTAAGCCTGCCGCTGGTCGGCCGGGTCGCGGCCGGATCGCCGATTCTCGCCGAGGAGCACGTGGAAGCGACCTACCATGTCGACGCCTCGCTGTTCACCGCCCGGCCCGATTACCTTCTGAAAGTGCGCGGCATGTCGATGCGTGATGCCGGCATTCACGACGGCGATCTGCTTGCCGTCAAGAAGACCGACGTGGCCAAAAATGGGCAAATCGTGGTGGCTCGCCTGGGCGATGAAGTCACGGTGAAGCGTTATCGCAAGTCCGGCGGCGCTATCGAGCTGCTGCCGGAAAACCCGGATTTCGAGCCGATCCGCGTCGAGGCGCGCCGGGAAGATTTCGCGCTGGAAGGACTGGCGGTCGGCCTGCTTCGCGCCTGGGGCTGACGCACATAGGCAGGCCGGTCCCGTGCCGGCCGGCTTCCCGGTCTTTCCCCTTCCCGGTCTTTCTCCTTCCCTGGTCTTTCCCCTTCCCTGGTCTTTCCCCTTGCGGTCGTTCCCCTGCCGTGGCGGCGCTACCGCCGCTCGACCGCATCCAGTATCCGCCGGGCGATACCGCGGAGAATATTGACTTCCTCTCGCTCGAGCGCGGTCCGCGCGAACAGGCGGCGCAGGCGCGGCATCAGCTTCTTGGGGTTGTCAGGATTCAGGAAGCCGATTGCCGTCAGTGCCTGTTCGAGATGGCCGTACATGCCCTCGATTTCCGCCATCTCGGCCGGCTCGCCGCGAAAACCGATCCCGGCCTGCTGCGGCGACACCCCGTCTACGGTGTCCGACGACTCACCCAGGCGCGCGATGCGGCATTCGTAGGCCAGCACCTGCACTGCCTGCGCCAGGTTCAGCGACGCATAGTCCGGATTCGCCGGAATGTTGATCAACTGGTTGCAGCGTTCGACGATGTGGTTCGGCAAGCCGAACCGCTCGTTGCCGAATACCAGCGCCACCGCGTCGCCGGTTCTCGCGGCGCACTCCTGCGCGAAGCGGCGCGGCGAAACTACCGGCGGCGAGAATTCCCGCAGCCGCGCGCTGACCGCGGCGGTCAGCCGGCATCCCGCCAGCGCCTCGTCGACCGATGAGACCACGCGCGCGCTGGCGAGGATGTCCTGCGCGCCGCTGGCGAAGGCGACTGCCTCCTCGTTCAGGATAGCGTCCGGCAAGCGAGGATTGACGAGAAACAGCGAGCCGAAGCCCATTGTCTTCATCGCCCGCGCGGCGGCGCCGATGTTTCCCGGGCGGCTGGTTTCGACCAGCACGAAGCGCAGATCGCCGCAGACTTGTCCGGTGGTGTCGAGGGTGTTCATTTACAATAGCGGGAATTCGCAGCGGCTCGCGCTCGTCGATCGACGATACCGCCAGCATCGCTGCATGCTCTTTCTTCAAAGGATTGCGGTTCCGTTCGCGGCAGGCGGCGGCGCCGCCATTTTAACGGAACCATTCATGCACCCCATGCTGAACACCGCCGTCACGGCGGCCCGCCGCGGTGCGGCGATCATCAATCGCGCGTCCTTCGACGTCGGGATGTTGAAGGTCACGCAGAAGCAGCGCAACGACTTCGTCACCGAAGTCGACCAGGCAGCGGAAACCGCGATCATCGACGTCCTCAAGACCGCCTATCCCGACCACGCGTTCCTGGGCGAGGAATCGGGCGCTTCCGCCAATCTCCAGACCGGCAGCGAACACGTCTGGATCATCGACCCGCTCGACGGCACCACCAACTTCATCCACGGCTTCCCCCAGTACTGCGTGTCGATCGCGCTGCAGGTGCGCGGCCAGATCACGCAGGCGGTCGTCTACGACCCGACCCGCAACGACCTGTTCACCGCGACCAAGGGCGCCGGCGCCTACCTGAACGAAAAGCGCATCCGCGTCGCGCGCCGCGACAAGCTCGCCGAAGCGCTGATCGGCACCGGCTTCCCGTTCCGCGGCACGGAGAACATGGACGAGTACATCGCGATGGTCGGCGTCATGCCCGGGCCGACCGCGGGGCTGCGCCGGGCCGGCGCGGCTGCGCGCGCCCTGGCCTACGTCGCCGCCG
>JBQCGO010000059.1:0-2996 GCA_051955575.1 Burkholderiaceae bacterium | reverse complement strand
GTTTCTCGACGATCTCGGACTGGCCTCGCTGAACCAGTTGCCCCCGCTGGAGGAAATCGCCGGCGGGGAGATGCCCGGTGCGGTGATGCTGCAACTGGAAGCGCTCGACATCGGCGGCCCGGATGCTTCCGCCGAAGCGCCGGCCCAGTCTGTCGGCGACTCGCAGGACGCGCAGGTGTCCGACGGCATGCCGGCGGAAGATGCCGCTGCACCGACTCATGATGTGGCGACCGGGACCGCCGACGCGGACCTGCCCGGACAGAACAACCAACGCTTGAACGATGAAGCCGACAAATCCGAATGATGTAACGTTTGCCGACGCAGATGCGCCGAAGACCGCCGAGCGCCAGTCGCCCGACCGACAAGCCGCCGACGCCGGCATGCCCGCAAAGCGGGAAAAAGAGACGGCCGACACGGGCGCGCAGGAGCGCCAGGAGCGTTCCGGGCGGCGCGGCGTGCGCGGTCCGCGCGCCTTCCGCAATGCTCGGGCGCAACGCCATGCCGATGCGCGGCCGCAAGGCCAGCCGGCCCCCGATCCCGCGCAGCCTTTGCAGGCCGGCGAGAAGGCGCAGCCCTCCGGCCGGTCCGGGCAGCGGCGACGCAACGCCGCGGAAGCGAACAATGGAACGGGACCCCGCCCCAACAAGAACCGGCAGGCCCGCAAGGCGCCCCAGTTCGGCGTGCGCGCCGGCGGTGCGGACGACATCTTTTCCTTCGTCACGTCGGATGCCTACGACAGCCACGTCGACAACGGTGCTCAGGCCGGCAAGCGGCCGACGCAGGCGAGGCGCGACCTGACTTCGGACGACGACGCGCCGAAGCTGCACAAGGTGCTGGCCGAAGCCGGTCTCGGATCGCGGCGCGACATGGAAGAACTGATCATCGCCGGCCGGGTGTCGGTCAACGGCGAGCCGGCCCACATCGGACAGCGCATCCTGCCGACCGACCAGGTCCGCATCAACGGCAAGCCGGTCCAGCGCAAGGTGGCCAAGCGGCCGCCGCGCGTGCTCGTCTATCACAAGCCGGCCGGCGAGATCGTCAGCCACAATGATCCGGAAGGCCGTCCGTCGGTGTTCGAGCGCCTGCCGGTGATGAAGGCCGGCAAGTGGCTCGCCGTCGGCCGGCTCGACTTCAACACCGAAGGCCTGCTGCTGTTCACTACCTCGGGCGATCTAGCCAACCGCCTGATGCATCCGCGCTACGGCATCGACCGCGAATACGCGGTCCGCACCCTCGGTGAACTCGAAGAGGGCATGCGCCAGAAATTGCTGGCGGGCATCGAGCTGGAGGACGGCACGGCGCAGTTTTCCCGGATTGCCGACGGCGGCGGCGAAGGCTCGAACAAGTGGTACCGCGTAACCATCGGCGAAGGCCGCAACCGCGAGGTGCGCCGCATGTTCGAGGCGGTTGGCCTGACCGTGTCGCGCCTGATCCGCACCCGTTACGGCAGCATGATGCTGCCGCGCGGTTTGAAGCGGGGCCGGTGGGAAGAACTGGAAGAGAACGCGGTGCGCGACCTGCTGGCGCTGAGCGGGCTCGAATCGAAATCGGCCGGACGCCAGGCGGCCAAGCGCGATGCGCGTCCGAACGGCAACGGCCAGCCGAGAGCGCGGCGCGACGGCAACTCGGAAGCGAGCCCGAACGGCAATGTCCGGCACGAGAAGGGCGCGGGACGCGGTCCCGGTTCTTCCAAGCCGCGCCAGCCCGACCCGCTGCAGACCGCTCTCGGCTTCCCGGACATCGGCCGCAAGGCCTATCGCGGCCCTTCCAGGCAGCGCGCTTCGGCCCCCGCTTCGGTGACCCATCTGTTCCAGGATCTGCCGAAGCGACGCGGCAAATTCTGAGCGCAGATATTCGGATTATCCGGCATGGCGCCGCCGATTGCGGGCGCCTCGCCTTTCGTCTATAATCCGCAGCTTGAAAAAGCTGCGCGGGCCGGCGTCGTTCGCCCTCCCGCAAGCGGCAAGCAGTAAAGAGAAGATGGGCGGATGCCCATTTTTTTTTTGCAATTCGATTTTTCGCCGGCATGCCGCCGGCCGCTGCGCCCGGCTGCGGCGCGCTCCAACGGAGTCGTCTGTTGCTCGAACTGATTGAAAAGACCGTTTCGGGAATGGGATACGAAGTCGTCGATTTCGAACGCGCGGCGCGCGGGCTGGTGCGCGTCTACATCGACTTCGCCGGCATGCAGCCGGGCGACGAACGCTATATCACCGTCGACGACTGCGAGAAGGTGACGCACCAGTTGCAGCACGTGTTCACCGTAGAGAACGTGCCCTACGAACGGCTCGAAGTCTCTTCGCCGGGACTCGATCGGCCGCTCCGGAAGGTCAGCGACTACGCGCGGTTCGCCGGGCAGGAAGCGCAGGTCAAGCTGCGCATGCCGATGGCCGCGGCGGCGAACCGGAAATCGTTCCAGGGCGTGCTGACGGTGCCGCAGGGCGACCAGCTTGGATTGACGTTCGAGGGAAAAGAAGGGCCGGCGCTGCTGGAGTTCACGCTCGCCGACGTGGAAAAGGCACGCCTGGTGCCGCAAGTGGATTTTAGGAGCCGCAAAGCATGAGTCGCGAAGTTTTATTGTTGGTCGATGCGCTGGCGCGCGAAAAGAATGTCGACAAGGACGTCGTTTTCGGCGCGCTCGAGCATGCGCTCGCCCAGGCGACCAAGAAACGCTACAGCGGCGACGTCGACATCCGCGTATCGATCGATCGCGAGAGCGGCGAATTCGAGTCTTTCCGCCGCTGGCATGTGGTGCCGGACGAGGCGGGCCTGCAGCTGCCGGACCAGGAAATCCTGTTGTTCGAAGCCCGCGAGCAGATTCCCGACATCGAAGTCGACGAATACATTGAGGAGCCGATCGAATCGGTCGACTTCGGCCGCCGCTTCGCGCAGGACACCAAGCAGGTGGTGCTGCAGCGGATCCGCGACGCCGAGCGCGAACAGATCCTGCAGGACTTCCTGGAGCGCGGCGACGCGCTGGTGACCGGCACCATCAAGCG
>JBQCGO010000058.1:0-8768 GCA_051955575.1 Burkholderiaceae bacterium | reverse complement strand
TCTGGTATTCGATGACACGCGTTTCGAAAAAATTCCGCTCCTTTTTCAGATCGATCATTTCGCTCATCCAGGGGAAGGGATTCTCTTCCTGGGCGAACAACGGATCGAGTCCGATCTGCTGTGCACGGCGGTTCGCGATGAAGCGAAGGTAGCTCTTGAACATCGGTGCATTCAGACCAAGCACGCCTCGCGGCATTGTATCTTCAGCATATCTATATTCTAACTCCACGGCACGGAAAAACAACGCTTTGATCTCTTCGCGGAACGCCGGCGTCCACAGATGCGGGTTCTCCATCTTGATCGTGTTGATGAGGTCGATGCCGAAATTGCAGTGCATCGATTCGTCGCGCAGGATGTACTGGTACTGCTCGGCCGCGCCCATCATCTTGTTCTGCCGACCGAGCGCGAGAATCTGCGTGAAGCCGACGTAGAAGAACAGCCCTTCCATCAGGCAGGCGAACACGATCAGCGACTTCAGCAGTTGCTGGTCGGCTTCCGGCGTGCCGGTCTTGAATTCGGGATCGATCAGCGTGTCGATGAACGGGATCAGGAACTCGTCCTTGTCGCGGATCGACGGCACCTCGTGGTAGGCATTGAAGATTTCGGATTCGTTCAGGCCCAGCGATTCGACGATGTACTGGTAGGCATGGGTGTGAATCGCTTCCTCGAACGCCTGGCGCAGCAGGTACTGCCGGCACTCGGGCGCGGTGATGTGCCGGTAGGTGCCGAGCACGATGTTGTTGGCCGCCAGCGAGTCGGCCGTGACGAAGAAGCCGAGATTGCGCTTGACCAGCCGGCGCTCGTCCTCGGTCAGCCCGTTCGGGTTCTTCCACAGCTCGATGTCGCGCTGCATGTTGATTTCCTGCGGCATCCAGTGGTTCGCGCAGCCGGCGAGGTACTTGTCCCACGCCCACTTGTACTTGAACGGCACCAGCTGGTTGACGTCGGTCTTGCCGTTGATGATGCGCTTGTCGGCGGCGTTGACGCGCCGGCCGTTGCTGTCATCGACGATCGACGGGGTCGGCCTGGCGACCAGCGCCGGATCGAGCGCCGGCTCGGACGCCGGCAGGCTGCCGCCGACGGCCTGCTGGAGCTGTGGCCGCATCCGCGGCGGTTGCGGCGCATGCGGTGGCTGAGGCTGGCGCGTTACCGGCGCCGAACCTGCTTCGTCATCCCAAGAAAGCATTCACATTCCTTTATTCCGATTCAGACTGATCGGACCGTCGGGCGGTCCGGAACGATTACTGGCAAGCCTCGCACTCTTCGAATCCCGGATCGCCCGGACGCAGCATGCAGGCCGGACCATCTGCTTCCGGCGCGGATTCCAGGACGGCTATCGGCGCGGCAGCCTTGCTCGCCAGCGCATCGCCGGACGCGCCGTGCACCGACACCGCGTTCAGCGCGCCGGCCTTCGAGGTGGACTTCTCGGTGTGCGTCGCGCCGATCGTGCGCAGGTAGTAGGTGGTCTTCAGGCCGCGCAGCCAGGCCAGCTTGTAGGTCTCGTCCAGCCGCTTGCCGGACGCGCCCGCCATATAGATATTGAGCGACTGCGCCTGGTCGATCCACTTCTGGCGGCGCGCGGCGGCTTCCACCAGCCATGACGGCTCGATCTCGAACGCGGTCGCGTACAGGTCGCGCAGGTCCTGCGGGATGCGGTCGATCTTGGCCAGGCTGCCGTCGAAGTACTTCAGGTCGGCGATCATCACTTCGTCCCACAGGCCGCGCGCCTTCAGGTCGCGCACCAGGAATTCGTTGATCTCGGTAAATTCGCCGGACAGGTTCGACTTCACGTACAGGTTCTGGTAGGTCGGCTCGATGCAGGCCGACACGCCGATGATGTTCGAGATCGTCGCCGTCGGCGCGATCGCCACGCAGTTCGAGTTGCGCATGCCGTGCTCGCGGATCTGCCGGCGCAGCGCGTCCCAGTCCAGCGTTGCGGACGCATCGGTCTCCAGGTAGCCGCCGCGCTCTTCGGCCAGAAGCTTCAGCGAGTCCTGCGGCAGGATGTCGCGGTCCCACAGCGAGCCGCGGTAGGAGCTGTAGCGGCCGCGCTCCTGTGCCAGCTCGCTGGACGACAGGTAGGCGTAGTAGCAGACGGCTTCCATCGAGCGGTCGGCGAATTCCACCGCGTCCTTCGACGCGTACGGGACGCGCATCATGTGCAGGCAATCCTGGAAGCCCATGATGCCGAGGCCGACCGGCCGGTGGCGCAGGTTGGAGTCGCGCGCCTTCTTGACCGCGTAGTAGTTGATGTCTATCACGTTGTCGAGCATCCGCATCGCGGTGCGGATGGTCCGCTGCAGCTTGGCATGGTCCAGTTTGCCGTCCTGCATGTGGGCCGGCAGGTTGACCGAACCGAGGTTGCAGACCGCGATCTCGGAATCGTTGGTGTTCAGCGTGATCTCGGTGCACAGGTTCGAGCTGTGGACGACGCCGACGTGCTGCTGCGGCGAGCGGACGTTGCACGGATCCTTGAACGTGATCCACGGATGGCCGGTCTCGAACAGCATCGACAGCATCTTGCGCCACAGGTCGATCGCCTGCACCTTCTTGAACAGGCGCAGCTCGCCGGACGCGGCTTTGCGTTCGTAGCCGAGGTACGCCTCCTCGAACGCGCGGCCGAACTTGTCGTGCAGGTCCGGCACGTCGCTTGGGGAAAACAGCGTCCACTCGCCCTTTTCCATTACCCGCTTCATGAACAGGTCCGGAATCCAGTTCGCGGTGTTCATGTCGTGGGTGCGACGGCGGTCGTCGCCGGTGTTCTTGCGCAGGTCGAGGAATTCCTCGATGTCCATGTGCCAGGTTTCCAGGTAGGCGCAGACCGCGCCCTTGCGCTTGCCGCCCTGGTTGACCGCCACCGCGGTGTCGTTGACCACCTTCAGGAACGGCACCACGCCCTGCGACTTGCCGTTGGTGCCCTTGATGTGGGCGCCCAGCGCACGGACCGGGGTCCAGTCGTTGCCGAGGCCGCCGGCGAATTTGGCCAGCAGCGCGTTGTCCTTGATTGCTTCATAGATCCCGTCCAGGTCGTCCGAGACGGTGGTCAGGTAGCAGGACGAGAGCTGGGAACGCAGCGTGCCGGAATTGAACAGCGTCGGTGTCGAGCTCATGAAATCGAAGGTCGACAGCAGGTTGTAGAACTCGATCGCGCGCGCCTCGCGGTCGATCTCGTTCAGCGCCAAGCCCATCGCCACCCGCATGTAGAACGCCTGCGGCATCTCGATGCGCACTTCCCGCACGTGCAGGAAGTAGCGGTCGTACAGGGTCTGCAGGCCGAGATAGCCGAACTGCAGGTCGCGCTCCGGCGCCAGCGCGTTCGCCAGCGCGTCCAGGTCGAACTGGGCCAGCTTCGGGTCCAGCAGTTCGGCCTCGATGCCCTTCTTGATGAATTTCGGGAAGTAGTCGACGTAGTGCGCCGGCGCGTCGGCCTGGGCGACTTCCTGGCCGAAGACTTCCTTGCGGATCGTGTGCATCAAGAGGCGCGCGGTGACCTGGCTGTAGGCCGGGTCCTTCTCCATCAGCGCGCGGGCCGCCAGGATCGCCGACTTGTGCAGCTCGGCCACCGGCACGCCGTCGTACAGGTTCTTGACCGTCTCGGCCAGGATCGCCTCGGCGTCGACGTGCTGCTCCAGCCCGACGCAGGCGGACGTGATCAGCGTGCGCACCTCGTTCATGTCGAGCGGACGGCGCTGGCCGTTGTCGGTGACATGCAGCTGCGGCGCCGCCGGCGCGGTCGTCTCGCCCGCCTGCTGGGCCTGCTGCGCCCGCTCTTCCATCCGCTTGGCGCGGTACAGCACATAGGCGCGCGCGACGTCGTGCTCGCCGGAGCGCATCAGCGACAGTTCGACCTGGTCCTGCACGTCCTCGATGTGGAAGGTGCCGCCGGCCGGCTGCCGGCGCATCAATGCGGCAACCACGTTGGCGGTGAGCTGCTCGACCATCTCGCGGATGCGCGCCGACGCTGCGCCCTGCCCGCCGTTCACCGCGAGGAAGGCCTTGGTCATCGCGATCGAGATCTTGGACGGCTCGAAACCGACCACCGCGCCGTTGCGGCGGATGATCCGGTAGTCGCCATAGCCGGCCGCCGCCGCGGCGGGCGCGCCCTTCCCGGAAAAGGACGGCGCGCCCCCTTGGGCGGGATGGGACGTGGAGGCGATCTCTTGGGCGGAATGCATGCAATCTCCTGTGCTGGTAAGCGTCGCCATGACTGGCGCGACCGCTGTTGTCAAAATTTAGAACACGCGTGCCGGGGCAAGTTCGGATGCGCCGGGACGGCGCGGTGCGGGCGGCTGCGATCGGTCGCCACCGCTCGGCTGCAACCGCTCAGCCACAACCGGCGTTCGCATGCCGCCGCGCGCAACGCGCCCGTACCGCAAACTCACTACAGGCACTACAGATAGTGTTTTCCCGTGTTTGTTGACTAATTCTAGTAGGTAGACCGGGGACATGCAATGTCTGTTTCGCGACTTTGACAATCTTTTCGCAACGGCAGCAGACCCCTTGACTGGCGCCCGGATTCTGGTGTTCGGGTCGCGCGTTCAGGCGGGAAAATGCAGCGGGGGCAGCCCCTGCGCTGCGGCGTCGGCGGTCGCCGCGGCGTGGTAGCGCATCCAGTCGAAGCACGGACCGGGATCGGTCTTGCGGCCGGGCGCGATGTGCTCGTGGCCGGCGACGGCGGTCAGCGGATAGCGGCCGCGCAGCGCCGCGGTCAGCCGCGCCAGCGCATCGTACTGGGCGTCGGTGAACGGCCGGTCGTCGGTACCCTCGAGCTCGACGCCGATCGAGAAGTCGTTGCAGCGCTCCCGGCCGGCGAACGACGACAGGCCGGCATGCCAGGCGCGGGCATCGGCCGAGACGAACTGGATCAGTTCGCCGTCGCGGCGGATGAAGAAGTGGGCCGACACGCGCAGGCCGCGCAGGCCGTCGAAATACGGGTGAGCGTTGCAATCGAGCCGGTTGGCGAACAGCCGTTCGACGTGCGGACCGCCGAACTCGCCCGGCGGCAGGCTGATGTTGTGCACCACCAGCAGCGTGGCCGCGGCACCGGGCGGGCGCTCGTCGGCGTTCGGCGACGGCCGGCACAAAGCGGCGTCGCACCAGCCGGCCGCATCGATGCGCGGCGGCGCGCCGCCCTCTTCCCGGGCGCTCATTCGGGCTCGTGGATCGACAGCCGCTGCATCCGGTAGCGCAACTGGCGGAAGCTGATGCCGAGCAGTTCGGCGGCCTGAGTGCGATTGAAGCGGGTCTTGGCGAGCGCCTTGCGGATGATGTCCCGCTCGACGTCGTCGAGATGCGCGGGCAGCGAGGACGGCAGGACGTCGTCCACAGCAGGCGCGGATGCCGTCCGCGCCGGAGACGTCGGCTCCACTTCCGGCGCCGGGTCGGGCCGAACCGCCATGTCGGCGGCCGGCAACTGCGGCGCTTGGGACGGCTGGAGCGACGCCGGACCGGCCGCAGGCTTCAGCGCCAGATCGGCAGCCTGGATGATGCCGTCACTGGCGAACGCCAGCGCCCGCTCCAGGATGTTTTCCAGTTCGCGCACGTTGCCGGGAAAACCGTGGGACTTCAGCAGGGCCATCGCCTCGGGATCGATCGCGATCGTTTCGTCCGGCGCCGCCAGCCGATCGAGGATGGCCCGGCACAGCAGATCGAGGTCGTCCAGCCGCTCGCGCAGCGGCGGCAGCCGCAGTTCGATCACGTTCAGCCGGTAATAGAGATCCTGCCGGAACCGGCCCTTCTCGACGCAATCCGCCAGGTTCTGGTGGGTCGCGCTGATCAGTCGCACGTCGACCGGCTCCTCGGCGGTCGCGCCGACCTTGCGCACGCGCCGCTCCTGGATCGCGCGCAGGAGTTTCACCTGCATCGCCAGCGGCAGGTCGGCGACCTCGTCGAGCAGCAGCGTGCCGCCGTTGGCCGCCTGGAAGACGCCGTCGCGGTCCTCGGTGGCGCCGGTGAACGCGCCTTTCCGGTAGCCGAAGAACTCGGCTTCCATCAGCGCCTCGGGAATCGCGCCGCAGTTGACCGGGACGAACGGCCGGGCGGCGCGCGAGCCGAGCGCGTGGATGTCGCGCGCGGCCAGTTCCTTGCCGCTGCCCGACTCGCCGATGATTGCCACCGGCGCCATGCTGCGCGCCAGGCGGGCGATCTGCGCGCGCAGATGCTGCATCGCGGCCGATTCGCCGATCAGCCGCGTCGGCGGCGAGGCGGCACCGGCGCGCGTGCGGTCGCCGTCGGGTGCGGCCTCCGGGATCGCGTTCAGCCGCAGCGCGGCGCGCACCATGGTGCGCAACTGCTCCACCGCGACCGGCTTGGACAGGTAGTCGAAGGCGCCAGCCTTCAACGCGGCCACCGCGTTGTCGGCGCTGCCGAACGCGGTGATGACCGCGACCGGCGTCTCGCGGCGCGCCGCCGCGATCTCGCGCACCAGCTCGATGCCCGAACCGTCCGGCAGCCGCATGTCGGTCAGTACCAGCGCGTAGTCGGCGCGCTCCAGGCTGGCGCGCGCCGCGCCGACGCTGTCGGCGCTGTCCACGTCCAGGCCCATCTTGACCAGGGTGATCTCGAGCAGCTCGCGCAGGTCGGCCTCGTCGTCGACCACAAGGATTCGGGGTACGGTCATCGGGTATTCGTCGGTTAATGCAGGTCGAAGGCGCCGAAACTGATCACAAAGCGGCCGCCGGCCAGCCCGGCGAGGCCCTCCGCCGGGTCCGGGCGGTATTCGTAATCCAGCATCGCGCCGTTATTGAGACACAATTCGCGCGCCAGGTACAGCCCGAGGCCGGTGCCCTTGCGGGACGTGGTGTAGAACGGCTCGAACAGGTGCGCCCGGACCTCGGGTGAAATCTCGGCGCCGTCGTCCTGCACGTGCAACTCGATGCGGCCGGCCGGCTCGCGCAGCACACGCAGCCGGATGCTGCCCGGCTCTCGGCTGGCATACCGGATCGCGTTCGACAGCAAATTCACCACCACCTCGCGCAGATGCAGCGGATCGAAACGGACCGCGTGGCCGCCGAGCCCTTCGAGCCGCACCATACCGGCCGGCAAGCCTTGAATGCCGCGGAACTCGTCGACGATCTCTTCCAGCCGCGGCGCCAGGACGATCGCCTCGCCGTGGTGCTGCGCCTTGCGCGACAGGTTCAGGATGTCTTCGATCATCCGGTTCAGGCGCTCGACGTTGTCGTCCACGATGGTCAGCAGGCGCTGCGACACCGCATGCGGCTCGGCTTCCTCTTTCAGCAGTGCGGCGGCATGCGCGATCGCCGACAGCGGGTTGCGGACCTCGTGCGCGATGCTGGCGGTGAGACGCCCCATCGAGGCCAGCTTCAGTTCCTGCGCGCGGTTCTCGATATCGCTCACGCTCTGCAGGAACGCGACGATCCGGTCCTCTTCCACGTCGGGCAAGGTCACGGCCGCGAAGCGCACCTTCAGGTGCAGGGCCGGCTCCCACCGTTCGCCGGTCACCGCGAAGGCCTGACCCGGCGCCGGTGCCGGTTCGCCCGGCAGCCGCAGGATCACGTAGACGTCGGGCGTCACCGTCGCCGTGCCGTCACGCCATCGGCGGAAGGCTTCGCTGACCGGTTCGAGCCAGTCGATCTGCTGTAGCCGCAAGCCTGACTGGTCGGCAAAATCGGCGCCGCCCAGGCCGAGCATGCGTTCCGCCGACGGATTGACCGCCAGCACCCTGCCGTCCCGCGCGAGCACCAGCACGCCGTCGCCGATGTCGGCAATGATCAGGCGGTTCAGCGCTTCCTGCATGCGCAGGTTGCGGCCGCGCTCGGCGGCCAGCGTCTCCTGCTTGATCAACCGGCTGGCCCGCCGGTTGATGGCGAACACCGCGATGAAGAACGCGGCGCCGTACAGCCCGGCCTGCAGCGTGGAGCCATCCTCCGCCCAGCGCAGCAACTGGTAGCCGCCTTCCAGCAGCAGCACCAGGGTGACGATCGAGACGAAGAACAGCGCCAGGGCGAGCGGCGCGAGGATGGCGCCGCCGGCCAGCGGGAACAGGAACAGGATCGCCAGTCCGCTGCGCGAGCCGCCGGCGGCAACGTACAGCACCGAGATCGCCACGATGTCGAGCATCACCTGGCCGACGAGCTGCGGCAGAAAGCGGCGCTGGACGAAGACCGCGAGGACCGCGACGCCGGTCGCGACCAGCAGGTAGGCCGCGCAGGCCCGGCGCAGCAGCGACGGATCGATGGACCAGAATTCGCGGGTGGTGCTGAAGGCGAGGTAGGTCAGCAGCACGAAGGCGATGACGACCCGCGTTGCGCAGAAGGTATGCAGGGTCTTCCAGAACGTCTCGCCGCGTTCCTTGTCCGGCCGGCCGGCAAGCTGCATGGTCGCTAACGGGCGGAGTGAAACGCTTCGGAGGCCGCGCGACGATGCATCAGGCCCTCGACAGGTGGCGCTGGCGATGCTCGGCGCAGCAGAACGGCGTGCCGGCCGGTCCCGCGACCGACTCGGAAACCGGCAGATGGAGACCGCAATGCGCGCAGCACACCATCGCTTCGGGCAAGGCGGGCCGGCTCGGCGGCGTCGGCGACGACGAACGAGCGCCGACACGCTGGAACATCTTCACCAGCAGGAACACCACGACCGCCCAGAGCAGCACTCTCACGTCAGTCCCCGGTGCAGGATCACTTCGAGCACGAAGCGGCTGCCGACGTAGGCCAGCAGCAGCGTGACGAAGCCGGTCAGCGTGAAGCTCAACGCGGTCCGGCCGCGCCAGCCCTGCCAGCGGCGGCCGGCCAGCAGCGCGCCGAACAGCA
>JBQCGO010000057.1:0-10657 GCA_051955575.1 Burkholderiaceae bacterium | reverse complement strand
GGTGATCGTAGTCGCAGGCGTCCGGAAACAGTTCGCGCGTGCGGCGGGTGATCGCTTCGCAGCGGGCCGGGTTCAGTTCGCGGGTATAACCGTTCAGCTCGCAGGTGCCGGCGACCCGCAGCCGGTCGCCGAGGCGCGATACCACCAGCTTGTAGCCGTCGTCGGTCAGCGACACGGTCGGCGCGGCATGGGGCCGAGTGACCGCGTAGGTCGCCGAATAGCCCTTGCCCGGGTAGATCATCAACCGGATTCCGAGCGGATCGAGCAGCGGCACCGAGAAGCTGCCGAGCGCGACGACGAAGGCGTCAGCCTTCAGCGTCCGGTGGCGGCCTTCGCCGTCGATGATTTCGACGCCGCCGATCCGTCCTCCCTCCGGCAGCAGCCGGGTCACGGTGGTGTCGAAGCGGAACTCGACGCCGGCTTCCGCGGCCTTGCGGGCGAGGCCCGAAGTGAACTTGTAGACGTCTCCCGATTCGTCGGTCGCGGTGAAGTCGCCGCCCACGATCTTGTCGCGGATGCCGGCCAGCGCGGGTTCGATCCGCACCACCTCGTCGGCGTCGATCGATTCCCGTGGGCAACCGAGATCGCGCATCAGCTTGGCAGCCGGCAGAGACGACTCGAATTCCTTGCCATCGGTGTAGAAGTGAAGAATGCCCTTGGTCAGGCAGTCGTAGTCGACGCCACTGTCGGCGCGCACCGCCTGCAAGCTTTGGCGGCTGTACTCGCACAGCGCGACGATCTGACGGATGTTGTCGTGCGTGCGCGCCGGCGTGCATTCACGCAGGAAGGAAAGCGCCCATTTCCACTGCAGCCATTCCGGGCGGAAACGGTAGAGCAGGGGCGCGTCTTCCTGCCCGAGCCATTTCAGGATTTTTGCCGGGGCGGACGGATTCGACCACGGCTCGGCGTGCGACACCGAGATCTGGCAACCGTTGGCGAAACTCGTTTCCTGCGCCGGGCCGGGCTGCCGTTCGATCACGGTGACGTCGTGGCCGGACTTGTTGAGAAACCAGGCGGAAGCGGTGCCGATGATGCCGGAGCCGAGGACGATGACCTTCATCGCGTTCTCCATCGAGGATGACAAGGGAATACGATGATTGTAGGAAGTTTCAGGTTTCGCCGGGCGTCAAGCGTGTCCTGATATTTTTTGTTATCGGAAGTCGCCGCAGTTTTCGTTTTCGAAAAAGCAAAAATCCCGAGAAAAGCTTTTATTTTTCGCCTTTCAGCTTCGCGATTTCGTGGGCCACCGCCTGGCCCACGATGTTGGACAGGGATTCGTGCAGCGTATGGCGCAGTTCCCGGGAAATGCTTTCGGTCGCGATCTGCAGCATGTCGGCGAGGTTGTCGCGAATCCGGTCCTGCAGGACGCCTTCCATCTGGGCCTGCAGGCGCTCGACGATGCGCGCCGGCAGGGCGTCCTCTAGCCGGTTCCAATCCGAAGCGGGCAGCGTCGCGGCGGTTCCGGATTCTGGCAGGGGACCGATCGCCGCCGATGTGCCGGCGTCCCGGACTTCTCCGGCCGGCGAAAGGGTTTCGCCGCCGTCGCCCGGTGGTTCGTCCGCAAGCGGCAGGATCTCGGTCAGCAGCGGGATGCCCGCGTCGGGAGTCGATGAATTCATGATTGTCCGGCCACGAAATGCGAAAGCGGATAGCCGCGCTGCTGGTAGTAGCGGTAACGGTCGCGTCCGGCCGACCGGTCGGCGTCGTCGATGGACACCAGTTCGCACACCCGCTCGAAGCGCGCGAAATTCTTCGGCAACGCGCCCGAAAGGTTGACCAGGACCTGGTGGTGCGGCAATTCCTGGTCGTCGCGGTCGACGAGAAGTATCGGCGTCTGCCCGGCGAGCGGATCGTCGGCACGCACGTGCGGCAGGAAATCGAGTTCCGAAAACGTCCACAGCGCCTCGTCCAGCGCGGCGGTCTGGCCGGCATCGCCGCTGAACAGGACGATGCGGCATTGCGCCGCGTAAGCCTTGCGCGCCAGGCGACAGGCATAGGCGACCTTGTCGCCGACCTCGCTGTAGAAATCGATCCTCGTCATCGCGTCACCTGGCTTTCGCAGCGGTCGGCATCAGAAACGGAATCCCGGCGGCGCGCTGCCGTTTTCGGCAGGCGGCGACGGGAATCGTGCGGCGGGCTCGGCGGGCGGCGTCTCCGGCCGGGCCGCGACCACCGGTTCGGTACGCGGTGCCGATGCCAGCGCCGGCGCGGCGGGCTGCGGCGGCGGGTTGTGATAGGCCTTCGGCAGCAGGTTCGATTCCGGGTAGCCGGCGGCGGTCAGCATCGTCGTCCATTCGCCGGATGCGAAACCGGCCTGTCGGGCGCGGCCGACGGTAATCGCCGGCAACTGATCGGCGCTGCCGACTGCGTCGTGCAGACGGGCGGCGTCCGCCCGGGTCGACACGGTCCGTTCGGTGAACGGGATGCCGCGCCCGGCGAGGAACCGTCGGGCCGCGTCGCACGGCGCGCAGGATTCGGTCGTGTACAGCGTGACCGGGTTGCTGGCCGCCGCGCGCGCGAGCTCGTAGGGCAGCGCGGCGTTCGGGTCGCCTGCGGGGTCAACGCTCTTGCGCTCGATCCGCGTCGCCGAGGTCGGCGGCACGTCGCTGTAGGTGACGTGGCCTTTTGCGTCGACCGACTTGTACAGTTCGGCGTGCGCGAGCGTCGCGCTTGCCAGAAGCGTGATCAAGCAAACCGTGGCGCGGCTGGTTTTTCTCATGTCGTCTCCCCCTGCGATGCGGGTCGGTGCGCCCGCGCTCGTCGTCAGGCGTTCATGCCGTTATGGCGCAGCAGCGCGTCGATCTGCGGCTCCCGGCCGCGAAACGCCTTGAAGGACTCCAGCGCCGGACGCGAGCCGCCCACCGAAAGAATCTCGCGGTGGAAGCGCTCGCCGGTCTCCGACGACAGGATGTCGCCGCCGAGTCCGGCCGCCTCCTCGAACGCCGCATAGACGTCGGCGGACAGCACCTCGGCCCACTTGTAGCTGTAATAGCCGGCCGCGTAGCCGCCCGCGAAAATGTGGCTGAACGAATGCTGGAAGCGGTTGAATGCCGGCGGGATCAGTACCGCGACGCGATGTCGCACGTCCTGCAGCACCTGCTGCACGGTTTCCTGCCCGTCCGGATCATAGTCGGCGTGCAGATGCATGTCGAACAGCGCGAACTCCACCTGCCGCAGCGTTTGCATGCCGGCCTGGAAATTCTTCGCGGCGATCATCTTGTCGAACAGTTCGCGCGGCAGCGGTTCGCCGGTGTCGACGTGCGCGGTCATGTGCTGCAGCACGTCCCATTCCCAGCAGAAGTTTTCCATGAACTGCGACGGCAGTTCGACCGCGTCCCACTCGACGCCGGCAATGCCGGACACGCCGATCTCGTCGACCTGCGTCAGCATGTGATGCAGCCCGTGGCCGAACTCGTGGAACAGCGTGATGACTTCGTCGTGCGTGAACAGCGCCGGGCGGGCGCGGCCGTCGACCGCTACCGGCGCGGAGAAATTGCAGGTCAGGTAGGCGACCGGCGTCTGCACGGCCGGACCGAGGCGGCGGCGGGCCCGCGCGTCGTCCATCCACGCGCCGCCGCGCTTGCCGGGCCGGGCGTACAGGTCGAGGTAGAACTGGCCGACCAACTTGCCGTCGCGCTCGATCCGGAAGAAGCGCACGTCCGGATTCCAGACCGGCGCCTCGTCCGGACGGATGTCGACCGAGAACAGCCGGCGCACCACGCGGAACAAGCCTTCGATCACCTTCGGCTCCGGAAAATACTGCTTCACGTCCTGCTCGGAAAACGCGTAGCGCTGCTGACGCAGCTTTTCCGACGCGTAGGCCACGTCCCAGGCTTCCAGCTGCGGCAGGCCGAGCGCGTCCTTGGCGAAGGCGCGCAGTTCGGCAAGGTCGTTCAGCGCGAACGGCCGGGCGCGGGCGGCGAGGTCTTCCAGAAACTCGATTACCTGCCGCGGCGTCTCCGCCATCTTCGGCACCAGCGACAGTTCGGCGAAGCTGCGGAAGCCGAGCATCTCGGCTTCTTCCTTACGCAGCTTCAGGATCTCGCGGATGTTCGACGAGTTGTCCCACTCGTCCTTCCTGCTGAACGCATCGCCGAGCTCGGACGCCTTGGTCGCGTTGGCGCGGTAGATCGTCTCGCGCAGCGCACGGTCGTCCGCGTACTGCAGCACCGGGAAGTAGGACGGGAAATGCAGCGTGAATTTCCAGCCCGGTTTGCCGTCCTTTTCGGCGGCGGCTCGGGCCGCCTGGCGCACGTCGTCGGGCAGGCCGGCCAGTCGCTGTTCGGCGTCGACGAACAGCGCATAGTCGTTGGTCGCGTCGAGCACGTTCTCGGAGAAGCGCGTGGTCAGCGCCGCGTGCCGTTCCTGAATTTCGGCAAAGCGCGGCTTGCGGTCTTCCGGCAATTCCGCGCCGCCCAGCCGGAAATCGCGCAGCGCGTTCTCGATCACGCGCTGCCGCGACGGCGACAGGTCGACGAAGTCCGGCGCGTTCTTCAGCGCCTTGTATTTGTCGAACATCGCGAGGTTTTGCGACAGCGCGGTCCAGAACTCGACCACGCGCGGCTGGTTGTGGTTGTAGGCGGCGCGCAGTTCCGGCGTGTCGGCCACCGCGTTCAGGTGACCGACCGCGCCCCAGGCACGGCCGAGCCGCTCGGTGGAAATTTCCAGCGGCTCGACGAAGGATTCCCAGGTCGGCGCATCGGTCGATTGTTCGAGCCGCGCCACGATCGCATTCGCGTCGCCGAGCAACTGATCGATGGCCGGCGTGACGTGTTCGGGACGGATCGCGTCGAAGCGCGGGAGATCGGAAAAATCGAGCAGCGGATTGGCTTGCTTTATGGCGTTGTCGTTGTCTTGCATCATGTTCTCTCGGCCGCTTCGATCGTGTTGACGAGCAGCATGGTGATGGTCATCGGGCCGACGCCGCCCGGTACGGGCGTGATCCAGCCGGCCACTTCCTTCGCGCGCGCGAAATCGACGTCGCCGCACAGCTTGCCTTCGTCGTCGCGGTTCATGCCGACGTCGATGACCACCGCGCCGGGTTTGATCATGTCGGCTGTGACGAGGTTGCGGCGGCCGGTGGCGACGACCAGGATGTCGGCGTCGCGGGTGTGATGCCCGAGATCGCGCGTCTTCGAATTGCAGATGGTGACGGTCGCGCCGGCCTGCAAGAGCAGCATCGCCTGCGGCTTGCCGACGATGTTCGACGCGCCGACGATGACCGCGTGCGCGCCGCGCACCGGGTAGTCGATCGATTCCAGCATTTTCATCACGCCGTACGGCGTGCAGGGGCGGAACAGCGGCCGGCCGATCATCAGCAGGCCGGCGTTGTCGACGTGGAAGCCGTCGACATCCTTTTCCAGCGCGATCGACTCGATCACCTTGAACGCGTCGATGTGCGGCGGCAGCGGCAGCTGTACCAGGATGCCGTGGATCTTCGGGTCGCGGTTCAGCGCATCGATCCGCGCCAGCAGCGCTTCCTCGGTGAGCGACGCATCGTATTTTTCCAGCCGGGAATGCAGACCGTTGTCTTCGCAGGCCTTGACCTTGTTGCGCACGTAGACTTGCGACGCCGGGCTGTCGCCGACCAGGATCACCGCGAGGCCGGGTTGCTTTCCCTGTGCCGTCAGCGCGGCGGCGCGGCGCGCGACGTCGGCGCGCAATTCGCGGGAGAGCTGGGTTCCATCGATGAGGCGTGCGGTCATGGGCATCAAATCCGTGCGGGAAGGGAATCCTGGATTATAGATCGGGCTAGATCGGGCCCATGGGCGGCCGATGCCGCTCCATGGAGAGAAGATTGCTGTCCCGCCGCAAAATATCACATTATGAAATTACATACCGTAATTTGAAAATTGGAAAATTGCTGATAAAATTTTTGCACCGATCCCGTCCAGCGACAGCGCGCGCCGGATAAATCCCGGGTGAAAGCGTTCTGAGGAAAGACCGTCCCGCGTTGCGCCGTTTCGCCGGCATGCGCTTGATCCGGCCGCTCCGAAAGCAGACCGCCGGCGTTTCGCGATACCGCGTTAGTTCATAAACAGGAGACATCAGCATGTCAGCCCAGCTCGACCAGGTGATGGCGCAAGCCGCCAACGATCCCGACGTAATGGAAACCAAGGAGTGGCTGGATGCGCTCGAAGCGGTCATCGAAAACGAAGGCCCGGAGCGCGCGCACTACCTGATGGAACGGATGGTCGACCTCGCGCGCCGGCGCGGCGCCCACATTCCGTTTTCCAGCAACACCGCCTACGTCAACACGATTCCGGCGCACCTCGAGGCGCGCTGCCCGGGCAACCTCGAATACGAAGAGCGTCTGCGCTCCTGGATGCGCTGGAACGCGATGGCGATGGTGGTCAAGGCCAACCGCGCCGACGGCGACCTCGGCGGCCATATTTCCAGCTTCGCGTCGCTGGCCAACATGCTCGGCATCGGCTTCAACCATTTCTGGCACGCGCCGAGCGAAGGCCACGGCGGCGACCTGCTGTACATCCAGGGACATTCGTCGCCCGGCATCTACGCGCGCGCCTTCCTCGAAGGCCGCCTGAGCGAAGAACAGCTGACCAACTTCCGCCGCGAAGTCGACGGCAACGGCCTGTCCTCGTATCCGCATCCGTGGCTGATGCCGACCTTCTGGCAGTTCCCGACGGTGTCGATGGGCCTGGGTCCGATCATGGCAATCTACCAGGCGCGCTTCCTGAAATACCTGCACGCGCGCGGCATCGCCGACACCGCCAACCGCAAGGTCTGGGTGTTCTGCGGCGACGGCGAGATGGACGAGCCGGAATCGATGGGCGCGATCGGCATGGCCGGCCGCGAGATGCTCGACAACCTGGTCATGGTCGTCAACTGCAACCTGCAACGACTCGACGGCCCGGTGCGCGGCAACGGCAAGATCATCCAGGAGCTCGAATCCGATTTCCGCGGCGCCGGCTGGAACGTGGTCAAGGTGATCTGGGGCCCGGGCTGGGATGCGCTTCTGGCCAAGGACAAGGACGGCATCCTGCAGCGCGTGATGATGGAAACCGTCGACGGCGAGTACCAGAACTACCGCGCCCGCGACGGCGCCTACGTGCGCAAGCATTTCTTCGGCAAGCATCCGAAGCTGCTGGAGATGGTCGCCAACATGACCGACGACGACATCTGGCGCCTGACCCGCGGCGGCCACGATCCGCACAAGATCTATGCGGCGTTCAAGGTCGCGCAGGAACACAAGGGCCAGCCGACGGTGCTTCTGGTGAAGACCGTCAAGGGCTACGGCATGGGCAAGTCGGGCGAGGCGCGCAACACCGCGCACCAGACCAAGAAGCTCGACGACCAGGCGATCCGCGACATGCGCGACCGCTTCGCGATCGCGATTCCCGACGACAAGCTGGCCGACCTGGCGTTCTACAAGCCGTCCGACGACACGCCGGAAATGAAGTACCTGCATGAACGCCGTCAGGCGCTCGGCGGCTACCTGCCGCAGCGCCGGATGAAGGCTGACGAGAGCCTGCCGGTGCCGGAACTGTCGGCGTTCAAGAGCGTGCTCGAGCCGACCGCGGAAGGCCGCGAGATTTCCACCACCCAGGCTTACGTGCGGGTGCTGACCGCGCTGCTGCGCGACCAGAACCTGGGCAAGCGCGTGGTGCCGATCCTGGTCGACGAGACGCGCACCTTCGGCATGGAAGGCTTCTTCCGGCAGATCGGCATCTTCAGCCAGCAGGGCCAGTTGTACGAGCCGGTCGACAAGGACCAGGTGATGTACTACCGCGAGGACAAGTCGGGCCAGATCCTGCAGGAAGGCATCAACGAGGCCGGCGGCATGAGTTCGTGGATCGCGGCGGTGACCTCGTACTCGACCAATAACCGGATCATGATCCCGTTCTACATCTATTACTCGATGTTCGGACTGCAGCGGATCGGCGATCTGGCGTGGGCGGCGGGCGACATGCGCTCGCGCGGCTTCCTGCTCGGCGGCACCGCCGGCCGCACCACGCTCAACGGCGAGGGCCTGCAGCACGAGGACGGCCACAGCCACGTGTTCGCCGCGGCGATCCCGAACTGCCTGCCGTACGACCCGACCTTCGCGCACGAAGTGGCGGTGATCATCCACGACGGCCTGAAGCGCATGGTCGAGCGGCAGGAGGACGTGTTCTACTACATCACGCTGATGAACGAGAACTACCCGCAGCCGGGACTGAAGGAGGGCGACGAGGAAGGCATTCTCAAAGGCCTCTATCTGCTGCAACCGGGCGATGCGAAAGCCAAGCTGCGCGTCCAGCTGATGGGTTCCGGCACCATCCTGCGCGAATCGATCGCGGCGGCCGAACTGCTGCAGAACGACTGGGGCATCGCGGCCGACGTCTGGTCCGCGCCGTCGTTCACGCTGCTGGCGCGCGACGGCGAGAACGCGGAACGCTGGAACCTGCTGCATCCGACCGAGACGCCGCGGGTGCCCTACGTCGCGCAATGCCTGCAGGACACCGCCGGCCCGATCGTGGTCTCGACCGACTACATGCGGCTGTTCGCCGACCAGATCCGGCCGTACATCCCGAAGGGACGCAGCTACAAGGTGCTCGGCACCGACGGCTTCGGACGGTCCGACACCCGCGAGAAGCTGCGCGAGTTCTTCGAGGTGAACCGCTATTTCGTCACGCTGGCGGCGCTGAAGTCGCTGGCCGAGGAAGGCAAGATCCCGGCGTCGAAGGTGGCGGAAGCGATCAAGAAGTACGGCATCGATCCGGACAAGAAGAATCCGATCACGCAGTAAAACGTCGGCGAACTCCGTGCCGCGTCGCCGATCGGGCGGCGCGGCACGTCGCGTGCGGCGCCCCGCGAGCGCGGCGCCGCGATGCGGCCGGCAACAATCCATAGCGGAAAACACGGAGCGAGAACTATGAGCATGGTGGAAGTCAAGGTGCCGGACATCGGCGACTTCAAGGAAGTGGAGGTCATCGAGTTGCTGGTCAAGCCGGGCGACACGGTGAAGGCGGAGCAGTCGCTGATCACGGTCGAATCCGACAAGGCCAGCATGGAGATTCCGTCCAGCCACGCCGGCGTGGTCAAGGAGTTGAAGATCAAGCTCGGCGACAAGGTGTCGGAAGGCTCGCTGCTGCTGACGCTCGATGCGGAAGACGCCGGCGCAGCCGCCACACCTGCCGCTGCGCCCGCTCCTTCGCCTGCCGTTGCATCTGCGCCCGCGGCGGCTGCCGCGTCCGCTCCTGCCCCTGCACCTGCACCTGCTCCGGCAGTGCCCGCGTCGCCTCCGCATCCGGGGCCGGCCGCTTCCGCGCCGCCGGTGACGTCCGCCGCTTCCCCAGCTGCTTCCGCTGCGTCTCCCGCCGGCAAAGCGCATGCGTCGCCGTCGATCCGCAAGTTCGCGCGCGAACTGGGCGTCGATCTTTCGAAAGTGCCCGGTTCCGGCCCGAAAGGCCGGATCACCCACGAGGATGTGCAGAAATTCGTCAAGGGCGTGATGGCCGGCGCCGTTCCGGCCGCCGCGACCGCCGCGCCGTCGGCCGGCAAGGGCGGCGGACTCGACCTGCTGCCATGGCCGTCGCTCGATTTCTCGAAATACGGCCCGACCGAACTGCAGCCGCTGTCGCGCATCAAGAAGATCAGCGGCCCGAACCTGCACCGCAACTGGGTGATGATCCCGCACGTCACGCAGTTCGACGAGGCGGACGTCACCGACCTCGAGGAATTCCGCAAGCAGACCAACGCGGCGATGGCCAAGTCCGGCGTCAAGCTGACCATGCTGGCGTTCGTGATCAAGGCCAGCGTCGCCGCGCCGAAGAAATTCCCGGCGTTCAACGCCTCGCTCGACGCTGCCGGCGAAAACCTGATCCTGAAGCAGTACTACCACATCGGCTTCGCGGCCGACACGCCGAACGGCCTGGTGGTGCCGGTGGTGAAGGATGCGGACAAGAAGGGCGTGCTGCAGATCGCGCAGGAAATGGGCGAGTTGTCCGCGCAGGCGCGCGAAGGCAAGCTGAAGCCGGCCGACATGCAGGGCGCGAGCTTCACGATCTCGTCGCTCGGCGGCATCGGCGGCACCGCGTTCACGCCGATCATCAATGCGCCCGAAGTCGCGATCCTCGGCCTGTCGAAATCGTCGATCAAGCCGGTCTGGGACGGCAAGCAGTTTGCGCCGCGGCTGATGCTGCCGACGTCGCTGTCCTACGACCATCGGGTGATCGACGGTGCGCTCGGCGCGCGGTTCTCGGTGTACCTGGCCGACGCGCTGTCCGACATGCGGAAGACACTGCTGTAGGCGCTCGATCCCGGTCCGCCGCTTCGGACCGGGATTTGCGATCTTCCCGGATTCCCATGACCACCTGCGTCGTCGTGAAAAAGAACAACGCAATCGCGATTGCGTCGGATTCGCTCGTGACCTTCGGTGACACGCGCCTGTCGAGCGATTACGAACTGAACGAAAAGATTTTCAAGGTCGGCGAGTCGTACGTCAGCGTGGCCGGCACCGCCGCGCATTTTCCGGTGATGCGCAAGCTGTTGAGAGAGCTCGGACCGGAATGCCGGCTGTCGAACCGCGACGAGGTGTTCGACACCTTTTCGAAGGTCCATCACATCCTGAAGGAAAACTACTTCCTCAATACCAAGGAAGACGAGGAAGATCCGTACGAGTCGTCGCAGATCACGGCGCTGATCGCCAACCCGT
>JBQCGO010000056.1:0-6634 GCA_051955575.1 Burkholderiaceae bacterium | reverse complement strand
GCGTGTCCTCCACGTCCACGGTCAGCAGCTCGTAAGGCTCGCACTTGACGCCGTCGACGTCCTTGAACACCACGCGCGGGCGCGACACGGCCAGCTCGTAGCCTTCGCGGCGCATGTTTTCCAGCAGGATGGTCAGGTGCAGTTCACCGCGGCCGGACACTTCGAACGTGGTGTCGTCGCCGGTGTCGGTCACGCGCAGCGCGACGTTGGCCTTCAGTTCGCGGTCGAGCCGGTCACGGATCTGGCGGCTGGTGACGAACTTGCCTTCGCGGCCGGCCAGCGGCGAATTGTTGACCAGGAAGTTCATGGTCAGCGTCGGTTCGTCGACCTTCAGCATCGGCAGCGCATCCGGCACGTCCGGCGCGCAGATGGTGGAACCGATGCCGATTTCCTCGATGCCGTTGATCAGCACGATGTCGCCGGCCTGCGCCTCGTCGACCAGTTGCCGCTCCAGGCCCTTGAATTTCAGCACCTGATTGATGCGCGCCTTGATCGGCGTCGAGTCCGGACCGTTCAGGATGATCACGTCCTGCAGCGCCTTCACGCGGCCGCGCTTGATGCGGCCGATGCCGATCTTGCCGACGTAGGACGAGTAATCGAGCGACGAAATCTGCAATTGCAGCGGACCGTCCGGGTCGTCGT
This sequence comes from Burkholderiaceae bacterium, assembly GCA_051955575.1. Taxonomy (GTDB): domain Bacteria; phylum Pseudomonadota; class Gammaproteobacteria; order Burkholderiales; family Burkholderiaceae_D; genus JBQCGO01. The sequence goes on along the minus strand of JBQCGO010000056.1, from coordinate 5,992 downwards.
CGCGCACCGGCACGTGTTCCAGCACTGCGTCGAACAGCGGCTTCATCGTGCCTTCGCGCACGCTCGAATCCAGGCTCGCGTAGCCGTTCAGCGCGGACGCGAACACCACCGGGAAATCGAGCTGCTCCTCGGTCGCGCCGAGCTTGTCGAACAGTTCGAAGGTCGCGTTGATGACCCAGTCCGGGCGCGCGCCCGGGCGGTCGATCTTGTTGACCACGACGATCGGCTTCAGGCCAAGCGCCAACGCCTTGCGGGTGACGAAGCGGGTCTGCGGCATCGGACCTTCGACCGCGTCGACCAGCAGCAGCACCGAGTCCACCATCGACAGCACGCGCTCGACCTCGCCGCCGAAGTCGGCGTGGCCCGGGGTGTCGACGATGTTGATGTGCGTGCCTTCGTACTCGACCGCGCAGTTCTTCGCCAGGATGGTGATGCCGCGCTCCTTCTCCAGGTCGTTCGAGTCCATCACTCGATTGTCGACCTGCTGGTTTTCGCGGAAGGTGCCGCTTTGTCTCAGGAGTTGGTCGACCAGCGTGGTCTTGCCGTGGTCGACGTGGGCGATGATCGCGATGTTGCGCAACGCGCGTTGGGTAGAAGGCATGGAGGACGTCCGGAAAAGGATTCGGAATAACCCGCTATTTTAGCATGCTGCGTCGCAAGAAAAGCGGGAAAGGCGGCGGAAAAGCCTTGCTTTTCAACACCTTGTCGTTCGGCCGGAACAGCGGCGCATGCGCTGCCGGCTTCACCGCGGCAACCGGCTCAGGGCGCGGAGACCAGCCGTTCGGGAGCGAGCAGCCCGGCTTCCTTGAGCCAGGCGGTACCGAGCAGGCGGCTGTCGGCTTCGCAATAGACCCGCACCCTGCCCGTGCCGTGCTCGTCGTTCAGGAATTCGCCCATCGACAGGCGCTGACCGTGCAGGAAACGGCGGGTCAGTTCGTCGTCGAGCCGGACCGCCGGCAGCGACGACAGCAACGCATCGACCGGCGCCAGCAGGCCGGCGCGCTCGCCTTCCGGCACTTCGGCCAGTGCGTCCAGCGTCACCGCGCCGTCGAGCGTCAGCCGGCCGACGCCGGTGCGGCGCAGCGCCGACAGATGCGCGCCGCAGCCGAGCGCCGCACCGATGTCTTCGCCGAGCACGCGGATGTAGGTGCCCTTGCTGCAGGTCACGCGCAGCCGCAGGTCCGGAGCGCGGTAATCGAGCAGGTCGAGCGCGTGGATGGTCACGTCGCGCGGCTCGCGTTCGAGCGTGATGCCGGCGCGCGCGTACTCGTACAGCGCCTTGCCGTCGCGCTTCAGGGCCGAATACATCGGCGGCACCTGTCGAACCGGACCGCGAAAACCGGCCAGGACCTGCTCGACGCGCGCCACAGTGGCGTCGACCGGCTGCGTTGCGACGACCTCGCCTTCGGTGTCGCCGGTAGTCGTCGAGATGCCGAGATGCACCGTGGTCTCGTAGGTCTTGTCGGCGTCGAGCAGGTCTTGCGAAAACTTGGTCGCCTCGCCGAAGCACAGCGGCAAGAGGCCGGTGGCGAACGGGTCGAGCGTGCCGGTGTGGCCGGCCTTCTGCGCATTCAGCAGTCGCTTGGCGCGGATCAGCGCGTCGTTGCTGGACAGGCCGGCCGGTTTGTCCAGCAGCAGCACGCCGTGCACCGGCACGCGCGGTTTTTTCTTGAGGGGTTGCATCGGAAACGGGGAGCGGTGGGAACGGCACGAGGACGGGAAAGGCGCAACGGCGCCCTACTCGTCGTCGTCGCGCGCGCGGGTCGCGTTGGCTTCCTCGATCAGCTTCGACAGCGCCATGCCACGCGCCGGCGAGGTGTCATGCACGAAGTGGATATCGGGTGTGGTGTGAATCGTCAGCCGGCGGCCGAGCTGGCCGCGCAGGAACGGCGTCGCCTTCTGCAGGCCTGTGAGCGTGTTCTGCACCGCCTCCGGCGTGTCGACCAGCGTCGTGAAGAACACTTTCGCGTGCGCGTAGTCGGGCGTGACCTGCACTTCGGTCAACGTGATCATGCCCACGCGCGGGTCCTTCAATTCCTGCGAAATGATCTCGGCCAGGTCGCGCTGGATCTGGTCCGCAACGCGCAGGCCGCGGCCGGGAATGGATTTGCTGTGCTTCGCCATGATCGTGGCCTCCAATGAAACGGACTCCCGCCGGGCGACCGCCGAATCGCCGTCAGGGGCGGAAAGAAACAACGCCGGCGGGCCGGATCGGGATCCGGTCGCCGGCGTCGACGGAACGCCAGGTCGTCAGAGCGTGCGCGCGACTTCCTGCACCTCGAAGATCTCGAGCTGATCGCCTTCCTGGATGTCGTTGAAGTTCTTCAGCGACAGACCGCATTCGAAGCCGGCCTTCACTTCCTTCACATCGTCCTTGAAGCGTTTCAGCGAATCGAGTTCCCCGGTCCAGGTGACCACGTTGTTGCGCAGCAGGCGGACCTGCGCGCCGCGCCGGACCAGGCCGTCGAGCACGTAGCAGCCGGCGATCGCGCCTACCTTGCTGACGTGGAACACCTGGCGGATTTCGACCAGGCCCAGCGCCTGCTCGCGCTTCTCCGGCGCCAGCATGCCGGACATCGCCGCCTTGATCTCGTCGACCGCGTCGTAAATGATGTTGTAGTAGCGCAGGTCGATGCCGTTCGCCTCGGCGAGCTTCCTTGCCGACGCGTCGGCGCGGGTGTTGAAGCCGATGATGACCGCCTTCGACGCCACCGCGAGGTTGACGTCGGATTCGGTGATGCCGCCTACGCCCGCGTGCACGATCTGCACCCGTACCTCGTCGGTGGAGAGCTTCTGCATCGCATGCACCAGCGCTTCCTGCGAACCCTGCACGTCGGTCTTGACGATCATCGGCAGGTTCTTCACCTCGCCCTCGCCCATCTGCTCGAACATGTTCTCAAGCTTGGCCGCCTGCTGCTTGGCGAGCTTGACGTCGCGGAACTTGCCTTGGCGGAACAGGCCGATCTCGCGCGCCTTGCGCTCGTCGCCCATGACCATGGCTTCCTCCCCGGCGGCCGGGACTTCGGTCAGGCCCTGGATTTCCACCGGGATCGACGGGCCGGCCTCGGCGATGTTCTTGCCGTTCTCGTCCAGCATCGCGCGCACCCGGCCGTAGGACGAGCCTGCCAGCACGACGTCGCCGCGCTTCAACAGGCCCGACTGCACCAGGATGGTCGCGACCGGGCCGCGGCCCTTGTCGAGGCGCGCCTCGATCACCAGACCGCGCGCCGGCACCGTCACCGGCGCCGTCAGTTCCAGCACCTCGGCCTGCAGCAGCACGTTCTCGAGCAGATTGTCGATGCCCTCGCCGGTCTTGGCCGACACCGGGATGAACGGCGAATCGCCGCCGTAGGCTTCCGGCACGACCTGCTCGGCGATCAGTTCCTGTGTCACGCGGTCGACGTTGGTGCCCGGTTTGTCGATCTTGTTGATCGCGACCACCAGCGGCACGCCGGCCGCTTTCGCATGCGCGATCGCTTCCTTGGTCTGCGGCATCACGCCGTCGTCGGCCGCCACCACAAGGATGACGATGTCGGTCGCCTTCGCGCCGCGCGCCCGCATCGCGGTGAACGCCTCGTGGCCCGGGGTGTCAAGGAAGGTGATCGTGCCGCGCGGCGTCTCGACGTGGTAGGCGCCGATGTGCTGGGTGATGCCGCCGGCCTCGCCGGACGCGACCTTGGCGCGCCGGATGTAGTCCAGCAGCGAGGTCTTGCCGTGGTCGACGTGGCCCATCACGGTCACCACCGGCGCGCGCGGCAGCAGCTCGGCGTCGGCGTGCTCGACGCCTTCCTCCAGCATCGCTTCCGGGTCGTCCAGCTTGGCCGCATGCGCGACGTGGCCCATTTCCTCGACCACGATCATCGCGGTTTCCTGGTCCAGCACCTGGTTGATGGTGACCATCTGGCCGAGCTTCATCAATTGCTTGATGACCTCGGACGCCTTGACCGCCATCTTGTGCGCCAGTTCGGCGACGGTGATGGTCTCCGGCACGTGCACGTCCTTGACCACCGCTTCGGTCGGCACCTGGAAATTGCTTTCGCGTTCCTCGGCATGTCCGCCGGACCGGCGACCACGCGGGCCGGCGCGCCAGCCGTCGCGGCCGCCGGTGTTGCCGCGGGTCTTGATGCCGACGCCGCGCTTCTTGGCATCGTCCTGCCAGGTCGACGACACGTTGGCCGACTTGATCGACTTCTTGTCGGTCGTGGCAGGTTTCTTCTCGCCCGGTTTTTCGCCCGGCTTCTTGTCGGCCGGACGATGCAGCGTGCCTTCAGCCGCCTTCGGCGCAGCCGGCGCCGGCTCCGGCGCCTTGATCACTTTCGGCGGCGCGCTCATCATCGCCTTGATCTGCGCGACCTCGTCGGCCACGGCGCGGCGCGCGCGCTCGGTCGCAGCTGCCTTCTCGGCGGCTTCCTTCGCGGCCTGCTTGCGAGCTTCCTCGGCGGCCTGGCGCTTGGCTTCTTCCGCGGCAGCGTCGTCCGCATTCGTCGCGACGGCGGCCGCTTTCTTCGCAGCCTCCTCCTGACGCGCGTCCTGCTCGGCCTTCTCGGCGGCCTTCGCCTGCGCTTCGCGCTCGGCTTCCAGCTTGGCCAAGCGCTCCTGCTTCTCGCGCAAGTCGGCTTCCTGGCGGGCGATCAGTTCGGCCTGGCGGCGTGCCTCCTCGGCGCGGCGGGCCGCTTCGGCCTCGTCGATGACGGGCGCAGCCGGTGCGGCAGGCGCGGGCGCCGCTTCCTCGGCGGCGGTCGGCTCGTCGCGCTTGATGAAGGTCCGTTTCTTGCGCACCTCGACCTGGATCGTCCGGGATTTGCCGGTGGCATCCGCCTGCTTGATCTCGCTGGTCTGCTTGCGCGTCAGCGTGATCTTGCGCTTCTCGCCGTCGGCGGGCGTGCCGTGCGCGCGGCGCAAATGGTCGAGCAGCCTGTCCTTGTCTTCCTTGGACAGGGCATCGGAGGCCGACTGCTTGTCGACGCCGGCGGACTGCAACTGCTTCAACAGCAGGTCCGCGGGCATTTTCAACTCGGTGGCAAACTGGGCTACGTTGTTACTCGCCATTCAATCCTCTTTTCTGTGGTGCTGCTGCGCGGCAGGCTGCCGTCCTACCTGGCTTCCGCGAGACGCCATGCGTTCGACTGAAGCGCCTTGGCGTGGTCGTCGTACTTGGCGTCGATCAGTTTCATCTCGTCGTCGGTGACGTCGCCGAACTGGTGCTCGATCAGTTCGCGGGCACGGTCCGGGGACAAGGCCAATATGGCGCCGAACTCGTCGTACGCCAGTCCCGCGAACGCTTCCATGGTCTTGATGCCGGCAAGACCGAGCTTGCCGGCGGTGACGCGGTCCATGCCTTCCATACCGACCAGCGCCTCGTCCATGCCTTCGAGACCTTCCTCGGACGCGATCGCTTCCGTCACCAGCGCGTCGCGCGCGCGGTTGCGCAGCTCGTTGACCGTGTCCTCGTCGAAAGCCTCGATGTCGAGCATCTCGGTGATCGGCACGTAGGCGATTTCCTCGAGGCTCGAGAAGCCTTCCTCGACCAGGATGTCGGCCACTTCCTGGTCGACGTCCAGTCGCTCCATGAACAGCGTGCGGACGACCGCGCGCTCCGACTCGGCCTTGCTGGCCGATTCCTCGGCGGTCATGATGTTGATCTGCCAGCCGGTCAGCTCCGACGCCAGGCGCACGTTCTGGCCGCCGCGGCCGATCGCCATCGCCAGGTTGTCCTCGTCGACGACCACGTCCATCGCGTGCTTTTCCTCGTCGACCACGATCGACGACACGTTCGCCGGCGCCAGCGCGCCGATCACGAACTGCGCCGGGTCTTCGGACCACAGCACGATGTCGACCCGCTCGCCGCCGAGTTCGGCGGTGACCGCCTGCACGCGCGAGCCGCGCATGCCGACGCAGGTGCCGATCGGGTCGATCCGCTTGTCGTTGGTGAACACCGCGATCTTTGCGCGCATGCCCGGGTCGCGCGCGGCGGACTTCACTTCCAGCAGGC
>JBQCGO010000055.1:0-2636 GCA_051955575.1 Burkholderiaceae bacterium | reverse complement strand
TCCGCTGTCCGGCATGCCGGATCTGAACGTGAGCGAAGGGGACGCGCGGGATATCGCGGCGTATCTCTATACGCTGGAAAAAACCAAGTGAAGCAACGGGAACCGTTCAGAACGTGATGCGGTCCGCGAGGTGCGACGGCGCATGGCGCGCGGCCAGGAGTGCCGCGCGCGAATTCGTCCACAGCCGGGTCCAGCCGGGCGGGAACGGCAGCGCCGGGCCGGCGTAGTCTGGCACGCCGCGCCGTACCGGGATCACCGGCAGCGAATCGGGCATCGCGCCGCTCTTCTCCCAGTTCAGGCTGAACGCGTAGTTCGGCAGCAGCGCCTCGCAGATCGCGGCGAACCATTCGGTGTGATCCTCGTCGCGGCCGAGCGCGTGCGACAGGCCCTGCGGGTCGAAGCGCGCCAGCGCGCTGGCCAGTTCGCCCGCGGTCGCGCTTGGCGCGTCGCCCCAGCCCATCACCGGGTTGAAGTTGTATTCGGCGCCGGAGCCGTACCAGCCTTCGCGCCAGGAGCGTTCCATCCAGTCGCGCCGGCCGGTAAACAGGTGCCAGCGCCAGTGCAGGCCCGACGGCTTCGGCCAGCTGTACAGGTACAGGCGCTGATAGCCGGCGCGGTGCAGCTCGCGCGTCATCGCCATCAGCCGGGCATGCGGCATGCGGTCCGGCGGCGCGCGGCGGAACCGGATCGGTTCGCCGTCGGCATGCTGGACGTCGTCGGAAGACAGGTTCAGATCGAGGGTGCGCACTTCGCTGCCGAAGCGCGCGGCGATCCAGCCGGTCAGCAGGTTGACGGCGGTGATGACGCCGTAGCCGCGATGGCGATGAAAAATGACGGTACCGGGTGCAACGGGTTTCATGACAACGACTTCCACTTCATCGAACATTGCGCCGCCGGAACATTGCCTGCGCGCAGCGGTCCGGCGGCGCGTCGGACACACTGTAACCGATCCGGACGCGGCCAACGGCGTGCATCCGGAAGGGCGGAAAAACCGGCAGGAGCGGATCTGGGGAAACGGCGCGCGCATCGGGCACGCGGAGGACCGGACGCCGTCGCGGCAGGTCTTGCGCGGTGCGCCCGCGTCGCGGACCGGCACGGCGCCGTATGTCATCGACCGCCGGGACGCGGGTTCGTTCCTTCCGGTAAGCCGGCCGGACGAGACGCCCGCGGCGCCCGCCGGCGGCAATCGCGCGTGAACACGTTCAACATCCTGCTAGCCGCGCTCGGCGGCCTCGTCCTGCTGCTGGCGCTGGTGTCGCGGCGCCTTTCGTCCAGCGCGCTGTCCCTGCCGGTGGTCGCGTTGCTGCTCGGCATGCTTGCCGGACCGCAGGCGCTCGGCCTGCTCGATCCCCGCGACATCGGCGGCGATGCGCTGGTGCTGGAGCGGGCCGCCCGCATCGCGCTCGGCATCGGCCTGGTCGGCGTCGCGTTGCGGATTCCCCCGGATTTTCCGCGCCGTGAATGGCGTTCGATGGCGGTCCTGCTCGGCGCCGGCATGCCGCTGACGTGGGCGATCAGCGCGCTGCTCGCGTTTCTGATCCTCGGCCTGCCGCTCTGGCCGGCGCTGCTGGTCGGCGCGATCGTCACGCCGACCGATCCGGTAGCCGCCAGCCCGATCGTCACCGGCGAACTGGCCGAGAACAACGTGCCGGAACGCATCCGGCACGCGCTATCGTTCGAGTCCGGCGTCAACGACGGCCTCGGCTACCTGTTCGTGCTGCTGCCGCTGCTGATGCTCGAACGACCGGCCGGCGAGGCGCTGTCGCACTGGCTGCTGCGGACGCTGCCGATGGACGTGATCGGCGCGGCGGCGGTCGGGCTGGCAATCGGCTGGGCGGCCGGCCGGCTGCTCGAATTCAGCCTCCGGCGCGGCTTCATCGGCACCGAATGGCGGCTTGCCTACACCGTCGCGCTGGCGCTGCTGGCCGTGGGCATCGGCAAGCTGATCGGCGGCGACGAAGTGCTGCTGGCGTTCGCGGCTGGCATGGCGTTCACGCGGGCGACCGCGCCGGCGACCAGCGACGACGCGCAGCGTCTGCAGGAAACGGTGAACGTGTTCTTCGGCACGCCGATGTTCGCGCTGATCGGCCTGACGATTCCGTGGACGGGCTGGCAGGCGCTCGGCTGGCGCGGCGTCGCGCTCGCGGTCGCGCTGCTGCTGTTGCGCCGCGTGCCGGTGATCCTGCTGCTGCGGCCGTTCCTGCCGTGGCTGCGCACGCTGCCCGAGACGCTGTTCGTCGGCTGGTTCGGCCCGGTCGCGGTCAGCGCGGTCTACTACGCGGCGCTGGCCGACCGCCGGCTGGCCGAGCCCGCGGTCTGGCACGTGGTCAGCCTGGCGGCGTGCGTGTCGGTGATCGGACAGGGAACCAGCGCCGCGCCGTTCACGCGGTGGTTCGGCTGCGTCGAACGGGGGCGCGGGCCGCCTTCCCGGCAGGGTTGAAATCAGGAACCGACGCGCCGGACTGCGGTCGTATTCCGCAGCGCGCCGATCCCGGCGGCGCGCTGCCGCTGAGTAGGAGAATCTCTGCCACGAAAAACAGCATCGAGCGACACGCGGAACCTGCCCCGGCAGGCATCCCCTCCATTATCATTTCCGCATCATCCACGACGGCTGTCGCCATGAGCCATTCCCCTGC
>JBQCGO010000054.1:0-3113 GCA_051955575.1 Burkholderiaceae bacterium | reverse complement strand
AGGGCAAGACCGGTTCGCTGACCGCGCTGCCGATCATCGAAACGCAGGCCGGCGACGTGTCGGCGTTCGTGCCGACCAACGTGATCTCGATCACCGACGGCCAGATCTTCCTCGAAACCGACCTGTTCAACGCCGGCATCCGCCCGGCCGTGAACGCCGGTATCTCGGTGTCGCGCGTGGGCGGCGCGGCGCAGACCAAGATCATCAAAAAGCTGTCGGGCGGCGTGAAGCTGGCGCTGGCGCAGTACCGCGAATTGGCTGCCTTCGCGCAGTTCGCGTCCGACCTCGATGCCGCGACCCGCGCGCAGCTGGAACGCGGCCAACGCGTCACCGAGCTGATGAAGCAGAAGCAGTATTCGCCGCTTTCCATCGCGCAGTTGGCGGTCTCGCTGTACGCAGCGGAGAAGGGTTATCTGGACGACGTGCCACTGGCACAGATCCTCCCGTTCGAACACGCCTTGCACCAGTTCATGCAGTCGAACCATGGCGACCTGATGAAGAAGATCGTCGACAGCGGCGACTGGAACGCCGACATCGAAGGTACCTTCAAGTCGGCACTGGACGAGTTCAAGAAGACGGGGTCGTGGTGATGTAGGAGCCTGCCTTGCAGGCGACCGGCGCACGGCGCCGCATTTGAACCGCGCGCAGGCGCGCTCCTACAACGGCAGGAATCGAGATGGCAGGCGCAAGAGAAATCCGCACCAAGATCAAGAGCGTCGCGAACACCCGCAAGGTGACGAGCGCGCTGCAGATGGTGTCCGCGTCCAAGATCCGCAAGGCGCAGGATCTGATGCACACCTCGCGCCCGTACGCGCTGCACATCCGCAACGTGATTGCGCACATCGCGCAGGCGTCGCCTGATTATCAGCATCCGGCGCTGCGCGAACGCGAGATCAAGCGGGTGTGCTATCTGGTCGTCTCGACCGACCGCGGCTTGTGCGGCGGCTTGAACGCCAACCTGTTCCGCAAGGTGCTGGCCGACATCCACGACTGGCAACAGAAGGGCGTTGGCGTCGAGATCATCGCGATCGGTCAGAAGGCCGCGCAGTTCTTCCGTCGTATCAAGGTCGACCTGGTCGGCACGGTCACGCATCTCGGCGACCACCCGCGCCTGGAAAAGCTGATCGGCGTGATGAAGATCGCCGATGACGGCTTCATGCAGGGCAAGCTGGACCGCGTCTATCTGTGCTACAACCAGTTCGTCAACACCATGACCCAGCGCGCGACGGTGGACGTGCTGTTGCCGCTGCCGGCCGTGGCCCAGGAGATCGAAACGACCGCGGGCGATGAGCTGCATCCGGCCTCCGGCGACGCCAAGGTCGAGCGCGCGACCAGTTGGGATTACCTGTACGAACCGGACGCGGAAACCGTGATCCGGCACGTGCTGAATCGCTACTTCGAAGGCATGGTGTACCACGCGACGCTGGAGAACCTGGCCAGCGAACATGCCGCGCGAATGGTGGCGATGAAGGCGGCGTCGGACAATGCCACCAAGGCCATCGGCACGCTGACGCTGATCTACAACAAGGCGCGTCAGGCGGCCATCACCCAGGAAATTTCCGAAATCGTCGGCGGCGCAGCGGCCGTTGGCGGATGAGAGAAGCAAAGAGTAAGTGGTAAATCGGAAACAGTAAAAGCCGCGGTATTTGCTGTTCTTTACTCTTTGACCATTTACGCTTTACCCAATTCAAAGTCGAGCCACTGGAAAACAGAGCGGCCGACACAAGCAAAGAGCTATCGGAGTTATCGACAATGAGCCAGGGCAAGATCGTTCAAATCATCGGCGCGGTGGTCGACGTCGAGTTCCCGCGCGACGCGGTGCCGAAGGTCTACGACGCGCTCAAGGTGCAGGGCACGGCGGTGACGCTGGAAGTCCAGCAGTAGCTGGGCGACGGCGTGGTGCGCACGATCGCGCTCGGTTCCACCGACGGCCTGAAGCGCAACCTCACGGTCGAGAACACCGGTGCCTATATCAAGGTGCCGGTCGGCAAGGCCACGCTGGGCCGCATCATGAACGTGCTGGGCGAGCCGATCGACGAACGCGGTCCGGTGAGCTCTGAACAGCAGTGGGAAATTCACCGTTCGGCGCCGTCCTACGAGGACCAGGCCGCAGCCAACGAACTGCTGGAAACCGGCATCAAGGTGATCGACCTGATGTGTCCGTTCGCCAAGGGCGGCAAGGTCGGGTTGTTCGGCGGCGCGGGCGTCGGCAAGACCGTGACCATGCTGGAGCTGATCAACAACATCGCGACCCAGCACTCGGGCCTGTCGGTGTTCGCGGGCGTGGGCGAGCGCACCCGCGAGGGCAACGACTTCTATCACGAGATGATCGAAGCGGGCGTCGTGAAGCTGGAAGACCCGACGCAGTCCAAAGTGGCGATGGTGTATGGCCAGATGAACGAGCCGCCGGGCAATCGCCTGCGGGTCGCGCTGACCGGTCTGACCATGGCCGAATATGTCCGCGACGAGAAGGATGCTTCGGGCAAGGGCCGCGATGTGCTGTTGTTCATCGACAACATCTACCGCTACACGCTGGCCGGTACCGAAGTATCGGCACTGCTGGGCCGCATGCCGTCCGCGGTGGGTTATCAGCCGACGCTGGCGGACGAGATGGGTCGCCTGCAGGAACGCATCACCTCCACCAAGACGGGTTCGATTACTTCGATCCAGGCCGTGTACGTGCCGGCCGACGACTACACCGATCCGTCGCCGGCAACGACCTTCGCGCATCTGGACTCGACCGTGGCGCTGTCACGCGACATCGCGTCCCTGGGTATCTATCCGGCGGTGGACCCGCTGGCTTCGACCTCGCGCCAGCTCGATCCGCTGGTGATCGGCCAGGAACACTACGACGTCGCGCGCAAGGTGCAGGGCACGCTGCAGCGCTACAAGGAACTGAAGGACATCATTGCGATCCTCGGCATGGATGAGCTTTCCGAAGAGGACAAACAGGCCGTGTATCGCGCGCGCAAATGCGAGCGCTTCTTCTCGCAGCCGTTCCACGTGGCGGAAGTGTTCACCGGCTCGCCGGGCAAGTACGTGCCGCTCAAGGAAACCATTCGCGCGTTCAAAATGATCGTCGAAGGCGAAGTCGACCACCTGCCCGAACAGGC
>JBQCGO010000053.1:0-10794 GCA_051955575.1 Burkholderiaceae bacterium | reverse complement strand
CGGCACGCGCCGCGAGATCAACGTCTACCTGAACCCGGTCGCGATGGAGGCGATGGGCGTCACCTCCGACCAGGTGGCGGCGGCGGTGCGCAGCGAGAACCAGGACCTGCCGCTCGGCGCGGTCCGCTCGCCGGCCCAGGACCGCACCGTGCAGATCGCCGCCCGCATGGAGCGGCCCGAGGACTTCGGCCACATCATCGTCGCGCGCAAGAACGGGCTGCCGGTGCGCGTCGAGCAGGTCGCGCGCGTGGCCGACGGCGCGCAGGAACTCGACAGCCTCGCGCTCTACAACGGCGAGCGCACGCTGCTGCTCACCGTGCAGAAGTCGCAGGACGAGAACACGATCGCCGTGGTGGACGGCCTGAAGCAGACCATCGCGGAAATGCAGTCGCAGTTGCCGCCCGGCGTGCGCCTCACGGAGATCACCGACGCCTCGCGGCCGATCCGGGTCGCGGTGAACAACGTGCGCGAGATGCTGCTCGAAGGCGCGGCGCTGACGGTGCTGATCGTGTTCCTGTTCCTGAACTCGTGGCGCTCCACAGTGATCACCGGCCTGACGCTGCCGGTGGCGCTGATCGGCACTTTCCTGTTCATGTACGCGTTCGGCTTCACGATCAACATGATCACGCTGATGGCGCTGTCGCTGTGCGTGGGCCTCTTGATCGACGACGCGATCGTGGTGCGCGAGAACATCGTGCGCCACGCCGGCATGCGCGCGGCCGGCGGCCGCCTGAAGACGCCGCGCGAGGCGGCGCTGGAAGGCACGGCGGAGATCGGCATCGCGGTGCTGGCGACCACGTTCTCGATCGTCGCGGTGTTCCTGCCGGTTGGCTTCATGGGCGGGATCATCGGCCGCTTCTTCCACCAGTTCGGCGTCACCGTCACCGCCGCGGTGCTGATCTCGATGTTCGTCTCGTTCACGCTCGACCCGATGCTGTCCTCGGTCTGGCCGGAACCGGCGCTGCACGGCGGCGCTCCGGGTCCGCGTCGGCTGCATCGCCGTGCCTACGACATGACCATCGGCTTCGTGCTCGGCCGCTTCGCGCGGCTGGTCGACTGGCTGTCGGCGCGCTACCAGGTGATGCTGCACTGGTCGCTGTCGCACCGCGTCGCCACGCTGGTGCTGGCCGTCGCGACCTTCGTCGCCGGCCTCGCGATCCCGGCCGCCGGTCTGATCGGCACCGAGTTCGTGCCGCAGGGCGACTATTCCGAAACCGGCGTAACTTGGTATACGCCGGTCGGCTCGTCGCTCGAATTCACCGAGACCAAGGCGCGCCAGGTCGAGGCGGCGCTGCGCGAGTTTCCCGAAGTGCAGGACCTGTACAGCACGATCAACACCGGCGCCGCGCAAGGCAAGAACTACGCGAGCACCTTCGTGCGCCTGACGCCGCGCGAGCGGCGCGTGCGCAGTGCCGGCGAGCTCGCGGTGCCGATCCGTAACCGGCTGGCCCGCATCGCCGGCGTGACGGTCACCCACGTCGGCACGCTGGAAGGGGTCGGCGGCGAGACCAAGCAGATTCGCCTCTCGATCGAAGGCGCCGATCTCGAACGGCTGGCGCGGCTGTCGGCCGAGGCGCAGCGCCGGATGCGCGCAATCCCCGGGCTGGTGGACCTCGATTCCAGCCTGAAACCGAACCAGCCGACGATCGAGGTGCGGCCGCGGCGCGAACTCGCCGGCGACCTCGGCATCGGCGTCGGCCAGATCGGCGACGCGCTGCGCCCGCTCCTGGCCGGTGAGGCGGCCAGCAGCTGGCGCGCGCCCGACGACGAGAACTACGACGTCACCGTGCGACTGGCGCCGAGCGACCGCGCCAGCATCGACGACCTGTCCCGATTGATGCTGGCCAGCTCGCAACTGAATGCCGACGGCTCGCCGAAGATGGTGCCGCTGCGCCAGGTGGCCGACATCGCCCCGGCCAACGGCGCCAACCAGATCAACCGGCGCGACCTGAACCGCGAAGTCGAGCTGACCGCTAACGCCGCCGGCCGCGCCGCCGGCGAGGTCAGCGCCGACGTGCGCCGGGCGCTCGACGCGATCGCCTGGCCGCCCGGCTACCGCTACCAGATCGGCGGCGCGACCAAGAACATGCAGGAATCGTTCGCCTACGCGCTGTCGGCGCTGATGCTGGCGGTCATCTTCATCTACATGATTCTGGCGTCGCAGTTCGCCAGTTTTCTGCAGCCGGTGGCGATCATGGCCTCGCTGCCGCTGACGCTGATCGGCGTGTTCCTCGCGCTGATGTTCTTCCGCTCCACGCTGAACATGTTCTCGATCATCGGCTTCATCATGCTGATGGGGCTGGTAACCAAGAACGCGATCCTGCTGATCGACTTCGCCAACCAGGCGCGGCGCGCCGGCGCCGACCGTACCGAGGCGCTGCTGGAAGCGGCCCACGTGCGGCTGCGGCCGATCCTGATGACCACGCTGGCGATGGTGTTCGGCATGGTGCCGCTGGCGTTCGGGCTGTCCGAAGGCTCGGAACAGCGCGCGCCGATGGGCCAGGCGGTGATCGGCGGCATCATCACCTCGTCGATCCTGACGCTGGTGGTAGTGCCGGTGATCTATACCTATCTCGACGATTTTTCCGGCTGGCTGCTGCGCAGGCTGCGCGTCGGCGCCGTCTCCGGCGCGCCCGATTCCGACGCTTCGGTTTGATAGAATGCCGCGTTTGTCCGAGCAACCCGCATTACCTCCGATTGATTTCCGATTGACTGCCGAATGACCGCAATGAATACCGAACAGGCCCGTTTCAACATGATCGAGCAGCAGATCCGCACCTGGGACGTGCTCGACCAGGATGTGCTGTCGCTGCTTACGCTGGTGCGGCGCGAGGAATTCGTTCCCGCCGCCTATCGCGGCATGGCGTTCACCGACGCAGAGATTCCGCTGCCGGGCGGCGCGCGCATGATGACGCCCAAGATGGAGGCGCGCATCGTGCAGGAAGTCGCACCGAAGAAGCACGAGTCGGTGCTCGAGATCGGCGCCGGTTCGGGTTACCTGGCGGCGCTGCTCGCGCACCAGGCGCGGCACGTCACGACGGTCGAGATTTCGCCGGAACTGAAGGCGCTCGCCGAACGGAATCTGACCGAGCATGGCATCACGAACGTCCGGGTGGTACAAGGCAACGGCGCCGCCGGCTGGCCGGCCGACGGCAGCGAAACCTACGACGCGATCGTGGTTTCGGGCAGCCTTCCGGTGCTGCCGGAAGGCCTGCTGCGTCAGCTGAAGGTCGGCGGCCGCCTGTTCGTCATCGTCGGCGATGCGCCGGTGATGACCGCGCAACTGGTGACGCGACGCAGCGACACCGCGTTCGACACGGTCAAGCTGTTCGAAACCGTGGTCGAGCCGCTGCGCGACGCGCCGAAACCGTCCCGCTTCACCTTCTGAAATTCCGAGAACCGGATGCGACACCTCAGCCCGCAGGATCTGGCCGACCGGCTCGCGGACCCAGCGCAGCCCCGACCGCTGCTGCTCGACGTGCGTCAGCCCTGGGAATACCAGACTTGCCATCTGCCCGACGCGACGCTGGTGCCGCTGGCCGCGCTGCCGCAGGCGCTTGCCGGTCTCGACCCGGCGCAGCCGGTGGTCTGCATCTGCCATCACGGCATGCGCAGCCTGCAGGCCGCCGCGTTCCTCGAGCGGCAGGGCTTCGCCGACGTCGCCAACCTGACCGGCGGCATCGACGCCTGGTCGATCCAAGTCGACCCCGGCGTGCCGCGCTACTGATTCGCCGGGAAGCAGACCTCATGTCCATCCGCTTCCTGGCCGGCGCGCTCGCGGGCATCCTGCTCTCCGGTTCGGCGCTGGCTGCAGACCTGCTGCAGGTCTACCGGCAGGCGCTGGCCGCCGATCCGGTATTCGCCAGCGCGCGGGCGGCCCGTCTGGCCGGCAGCGAAAAACCGGTGCAGGGACGGGCGAACCTGCTGCCGACAATCGGGGCCAACGGCAGCGTCAGCCGCGGCAGACAGGATACCTCGCGCGGCGATTTCGGCTACCGCGACGACGGCTACACGCTGTCGCTGTCGCAACCGCTGTTCCGGCTCGCGAACTGGGCGCTGTACCAGGAAGGCAAGCTGCAGGAAGCGGCCAGCGAAGCCCAGTTCTCCCAGGCGAAACAAGACCTGATCCTGCGCGTCGCCCAGGCCTATTTCGACGTGCTCGCGGCGCAGGACGCGCTGCTGTTCATCGAAGCGCAGCAAAAGGCGATCACCGAGCAGCTCGCCTCGGCCAAGCGCAACTTCGAGGTCGGCACCGCGACCATCACCGACACCAACGAGGCGCAGGCCCGGTTCGACCTCGCCACCGCGCAGGCGATCGCCGCGCGCAACGATCTGGACGTGAAGACGGCGGCGCTGGAGCAGATCGTCGGGGACGCGCCGGGCGCGCTGGCTAAGCTGCGGTCCGACGTCAAGCTGCCGGCGCCGGTTCCGGCCGACCTGTCGCAATGGACCGACAGCGCGCAGCGCGACAACTACGGGGTGATCGGCCGGCAGATCGCGCTCGACATCGCTCACCAGGAAATCCGCCGCAACCGCGCCGCCGGCACGCCGACCGTCGATCTGGTTGCGACCCGCAGTCACAGCAACCAGTCGGGCGCGACGCTGAACACGATCAACGGCACCGCCGACAACAATGCGGTGGCGGTGCAATGGGCGATCCCGCTGTTCGCCGGATTCGGCATCGAAAGCCGGGTGCGCGAAGCGGTCGCGCTCGAAGATCAGGCGCGCGCCGATCTCGAAACCTTTCGCCGCACCGCCATCCAGAATGCACGGCAGTCGTTCTTCGGCGTCAATAACGGGCTGGCTCAGGTGCGCGCGCTGGAAGCGGCGGAAGTGTCCAGTCTCTCCGCGCTGGAATCGAACCGGCTCGGCTACGAGGTCGGCGTGCGCATCAACATCGACGTTCTCAACGCGCAGCAGCAGCTCTTTTCCACCCGGCGCGACCTTGCCCGCGCGCGCTACGACACCCTGCTGAACGGCCTGAAGCTGAAGGCGGCAGCCGGCACGCTCGACGAAGCAGACGTGGTGCAACTGAACGCACTGCTTTCGCACGACGCTTCATGATCACTCCCTGATCAGCCCCTGATCAGCTCTCGAGCGCTCCCGGAATCGGCCCCGTCGGACCGCGCTCCGGTCTTCCTCAGCGCCCGACCGAACAGCGTCGGCGAATGCCATGCCCGTTTCCATCGGGTGCGCCTCCAAAGTGTCAGGACTGGCGACGCGCCGGACCTTTTTCGGCCCCTCCCAGGCTTCGGCCAGTTGCGTCGGCTTTCCCGTCACCCGACGTCACCCCATGCCATCCCGAACGGCCGGCCTCGGAAGCTTGTCTGTTTCGCTCCGCGCATTCCACGATCGCGCCATGCTGTTGTATCCAATGCATTATTGCTGTTGTATTAACATTGTCACCAAGGTATGATCCGTCCGTGGTTGTTATTTTTTTAACTTCTCACGAGGAATCGATGAATCGGGAGCATTTCAGCGGACTCTGGAAGATCATCACCGGCACGGCGCTGGAGGCGTGCGGCGCGCTGTGCGGGCGGGCCGGACAACGACAGCAGGGATTCGAACGGCGCATCACGGGCCAGGCGCAGATGGCAATCGGCGATGCCCAGCGCCTGCTCGACGCCTGCCGCCGCCCTGACCTCGATTGCAACAACGATACCCATTCGGCCCCGCCGGCATTGCGTGACATGCCGTTGCGCGGTGATCCGGAAGATGGCGTCCATCTGGCCGGATCGCTGTGAAGCGTCGGGCGCGCAGGCGAGCCGGATTGTTAAAAATTTCGCCCCAAACTGCAGCATCTTCCGCAGTTTGTTATCCGTCTGGCAACGCTTTTACTTCCTTTTTGCAAGAATAATGACGACTGTCCACAACAAAACAGTCGCTTGCCCCGTTCCCGGGCGTCCCGCGCGCCACCGGCGCCTCGCTGAATGAAACGACTCTCCCACATGGCACTGCTCACGGGCAGCGGCATCTTCCTGTACGGGCTGGCCGCCCCCTGGGCCGGCCTTTCCGTCGGGCAGGAGGGCGTTTTTTCCATCAATGCCACGGAAACGATGGCGGCCGGCGCAGCCTGCCTGATGCTGATCGGCGTCGGCATCGCGGCGCCGGCCTTCGGCGCGCGGGCGACGCGGCTGCTGCGCCGGTTGTGCGGATGGTCGGTCATCTCGCTGTCCACCCTGTCCGCACTGTCGCTGCTGGTCGGCATCGGCAGCGAGCGGCCCGACCTGCTCTCCCTGTTCCCCGAACTGGCCGCCGCCGCGGTCTTCGTCGAACTGCCGCCGCACGCAGCGGCCGCGTTCGCGCTTGGCGGCATCGTGCTGCTGCTCCTGTTGCGGCGCTACCGGCGGATCAACACCGTGGCGGTGCCGGTGACGCTGGCGGTCATGTTCCTGGCAGCCGGGGCGATCGCCGGCGGCTGCCTGTTGCACCTCGACGCGCTCTATCCGTCGCTGGGCACGCCCACCCAGGCCACCTATCTCGCCGCCGGCATTCTCTGCAGTTGCGCCGGCCTCTGGTTCGCATGGCGCGACGTGAAGCCCGCGATGCCGCGGCACTATCTGAACGAGGACCAGCGCATCGGCCTGATCGGCGGCGGCATCCTGCTGGTGCTGGCGCTGGTCGCCGGAACCGCCGGCTTCGCCTCGCAGCAGCGCATCGTCGAAAAGACGCTCGGCGACGGCCTGCTGCAATCGCTCGACGACAAGATCGGCATGTTCCGAACCATCATCGCCGGGCGGATCGACGCCGCCGACGGCATCGCCGGCGTGCCCAAGGTCGCCGCGCTGACGGCGATACTGGGGTCGTCGCTCCCCGGCGAGCGCGACGGGATCCGGCTCGGCGAACTGCAGGCGATTGCGGACAGCTTCGCCGAATCGGGCGTGTTCAGCGCCATCGCGATCGAAGGCCGGGACGGGAATCGGCTGGTCGAGGCCGGCAACTTCCGGCCGCAAACCACGGGCGGCGTGCCGCTGGCGGGCGACCGGCAAGCGCACCTCGCCTGGAATGCCGGCCTGCTGCTGAAGACGCGCTCGACGATCGTGTACGGCGGCGCACCGGTCGGCGCGGTCGTCACCGAACAGCCGATGCCGACGCTGACCGAACGCCTGTTGAGTCCGGTCGGACTCGGGAAGACCGGCGAAACCCTGCTGTGCGCCCGCGCCGGCGACGGCTTCGATTGCTTTCCGCACCGGCTCGACCGCAATCCGATGCATCTGCCGCGCTTCGACGAAAACGGCCATCCCGGAGCGATGACCCAGGCGATCGCCGGCCACCCGGGCGTCATCAAGACGCGCGACTATCTCGGACACGAAGTCATGGCGGCGTTCGCTCCGGTCGGACAGTCGGGCCTGGGCATGCTGGTCAAGGAAGACAGCGACGAACTCTACCTGCCGGTCAGGCAGCAGCTCAACGGGCTGCTGCCGGTGCTGCTGCTGCTGGCCGGCACCGGCGCGATGCTGCTGCGCTTCCGCATCCGTCCGCTGGTGACGCAACTGCTGCGCTCGCAGCGCAGCGCGACTGAGAAGGAATTGCGCATGCGCACCGTCGTCGACAATGTCGGCGAAGGCATCATCACCTTCGACCGCAGCGGCGTGATCGAGTCGCTCAACGAGACCGCCGGCCGGATTTTCGGCTACGCGCCGCACGAGGCGATCGGCGCCGACATCCGGCTGCTGCTGCCGCCGGCGCTGCAGCCGCAGGGCGAGGCGACGGTGATGCGCTACCTGCGCGGGATGCCGGACGACGACGGCGAGCGGCATGGCACCGAGCTGGTCGGCGTGCATCGCGAAGGCATCCGGTTCCCATTGGAACTGACGGTCAAGGCGATGCAGATCGGCCACCAGTCGCTGCTGGTCGGCATCGTGCGCGACATCACCGAGCGCAAGCAGGCGGAAGCGCGCATCCATGCCGAGAAGGAAGCGCTGCAGGCGACGCTGAACTCGATCGGCGACGCGGTCGGCGACGCCGTCATCACCACCGACGTGCGCGGACGCATCACTTACCTGAACCCGGTCGCGCAGCGACTGACCGGATGCAGCAACGAGCGCGCCGCCGGCCTGCCGTTGCAGCGGGTGTTCCGCACCGTCGATGAAGTGAGCCGACGGGCCACCGTCAACCCGGCCACCCAGGTGCTGCACGAGAACCAGGTCGTGACGTCGGAAGGCAACATGCTGGTCGACCCGGACGGCACCGAATACCAGATCGAGTTGTCCGCCGCGCCGATCCACGACCGGCTGGAACGCATCGTCGGCGTGTCGCTGGTGTTCCGCGACGTCACCGCCGCGCGCCGGATCGCCGCGCAGATGTCGCACCAGGCCTCGCACGACGCGCTGACCGGCCTGATCAACCGTCGTGCGTTCGAGCAGCGCGTCGAGGCGGCGCTGCAGACCGGGCGCGACGCCGGCGCCGACGCGCATACCCTGCTATTCCTCGACCTCGACCAGTTCAAGGTGGTCAACGACACCTGCGGCCACGCAGCGGGTGACGAGATGCTGCGCCAGCTCACCAGCGTGCTGCAGGACCTGATGCGGCAGAACGACACGCTGGCGCGCCTGGGCGGCGACGAGTTCGGCGTGCTGCTGACCCATTGCCAGAGCAGCCAGGCGATGCGCATCGCCGACATGATGCGGCAGATGGTCAGCGAGTTCCGCTTCATCTGGCAGGACAAGGTGTTCTCGGTCGGCGTGTCGATCGGCATGGTGACCTTCCGCAATGGCGAGCAGACGCTGGCGGACATCTTCCGGATGGCCGACGCCGCCTGCTACCTCGCCAAGGACAAGGGCCGCAACCGGATCCACGTGTATTCGCCGGACGACAAGGAACTGTCGCAGCGGCACGGCGAGATGGGCTGGATCGCGCGCATCCGCAAGGCGCTCGACGAGGAACGGCTGGTGCTGTATTCGCAGAAGATCATGCCGCTGCAGCCGGGCGACGACGAGTCGGAGCACTACGAGATGCTGGTGCGCATGCGCGACGAGGACGGCAATCTGGTGATGCCGATGGCCTTCATCCCGGCCGCCGAGCGCTACGGCCTGATGCCGCTGCTGGACCGTTGGGTAATCCGCACCGCGTTCGCGCACTACGCGGCGCTGCCGTCCTCGCGCAAGGTCTGCGCGATCAACCTGTCGGCAACCTCGATCAGCGACGACCACTTCATGGCCTTCCTGCGCGAGCAGTTCGCCCAGCACGGCGTGCCGCCGGCTCGGATCTGCTTCGAGATCACCGAGACCGCCGCGATCGCCAATCTCAGCCAGGCGACGTCACTGATCCGCGAGCTGAAGGCGATGGGCTGCCGCTTCGCGCTCGACGACTTCGGCAGCGGCATGTCGTCGTTCACCTATCTCAAGCACCTGCCGGTGGATTACCTGAAGATCGACGGCAGCTTCGTCAAGGACATGCTGGTGGATCCGATCGACCGCGCGATGGTCGAGTCGATCAACCACATCGGCCACGTGATGGGCATCAAGACCATTGCGGAATTCGGCGAGAACGAGCGGATCATGCAGGAGCTGCGCGCGATCGGGGTCGACTTCGCGCAGGGCTACGGCGTCGGCAAGCCGCGCCTGTCCACGCTCTCGGCTGCCGCCAACGACGACGACGAACCGCTGGCCGTATCCCTCGACGTTCACTGAAAGCGCCTTCCGACGCCGGTCGCTGTCAGGTTATGCGCCGATGCGCACCGAGGGCGCGTCGCGCAACGCCAGCAGGCAGGCGTCGATCATCCGTCCCGCGACAGCGTCCAGTGCAAAGCCTTCCGGCGAAAACAGCCAGTTGTTGAGCAGACCGGAAATCATGCCGTGCAGCATCACCGCGGCCAGCCGCGGATCGAGGTCGGCCGGCAGTTGTCCGCGCGTCATCGCGTTGCGCAGGATGCGCTCGATGTTGACGGTGCCCTGCTCGAACGCCGCCCGGTGACGCGCCGACATCGCGTCCTCGCCGTCGATCCATTCACAGCGGTGGAACACCACGTCGAACACCTTGCGCGAATGCGGATTGGCAACCGCCTCGCGCAGGATGAACACGCAGACCTCGCGCAACCGCCCGAGCGGATCCGGCTCCCGGTCGTCGGCGCCGGCTTCGACCATCGCCTCCATCGGCAGGCGTACCCGGTCGCACATCGCATCGAACAGATCGGCCTTGTTGCGAAAATGCCAGTAGATCGCGCCGCGGGTGACACCGGCGGCCTGCGCGACGTCGGCAAGCGAGGTCCGTGACACGCCCTTGGCGTGGAAAGCCTCTTCCGCCGCATCGAGGATGCGGCTCCTGGTTTCGAGAGATTCTTCCTTGGTACAACGTGCCATCGTCGTGGTTCCGTCGGGAAACGGCCCGCCGGACCTTCCCTTGCAATGCCGGTAAGGCCGCCAAACATACATTCGCGAATGTATATATACTAGCACGCTGGTCGATCGGAGCCGCCCGACAAGCTGCCCTTTCCTGTCCTGACGGCAAAGCCGGCGCGGCGTTCCCGCGACAGGAACCATCGATCGGATAGAAGAACGAACGGCATCGGCGCCGCGCCGCATCGCGGCCTCCCGAGTTCCGTCCATATTCCGACCCTCCTTGCGCGAGTCTTCCATGCATTCATTTCGTCCTGCCAGCGCCCGTTTCCTGCGGGCCGTTCCCGCGTTGCTTCTCGTGCTGTCCGTCGCGGCCTGCGGCAAGAAGGATCAGGCGCAGGCCGGACCCGGTGCCGGCGGCCACCCGCCGCCCCCCCCCCCACTCGCCCTGGTCACGGGGCACCCGCAACAGGTTGCGGTCCCCCCACAATTGCCGGGCCGGGGCGAGGCGAGCCGC
>JBQCGO010000052.1:0-5935 GCA_051955575.1 Burkholderiaceae bacterium | reverse complement strand
GCCCCTCGTCGTCGGTCTTGAAGCCGATGTTGCCGAGCAGCCCGGTCAGCAGCGCCAGGTGCAGCTGCTCGTAAGTGGCTTCCGCCTCGTTCAGCCGCCAGCCCTGCTCGCGCACGATGGTCAGCAGCTGCGAATGCACGTCGCGCCATTCACGCAGCCGCAGCTGCGACAGGAAATTGGCACGACATTCGTCCTGCAACTGCCGGTTCGACTTCTTGTGCGCGATCGCTTCCTCGAACCATTTCCACAGCTTCAGGTAGCCGCGGAATTCGGAGCGCTCGTCGGCGAACTTGCGGTGCGCCTGGTCGGCCGCCGCCTGCGCCTCCAGCGGCCGGTCGCGCGGATCCTGCACCGACAGCGCGGCGGCGACCACGAGCATTTCGGACAGGCAGGCGTTGTCGCGCGCGGCGAGGATCATGCGGCCGACGCGCGGGTCCAGCGGCAGTTTCGCGAGCTGGCGGCCCAGCGGCGTCAGCGTGTTGCCGTCGTCGACCGCGCCGAGTTCCTGCAGCAGCTGGTAGCCGTCGGCGATCGCGCGGCCGGACGGCGGCTCGATGAACGGGAAGGTCTCGACGTCGGTCAGCCGCAGCGACTTCATCCGCAGGATCACCGACGCCAGCGACGAGCGCAGGATTTCCGGTTCGGTGAATTTCGGCCGCTGCAGGAAATCCTGCTCGTCGTAGAGCCGGATGCAGACCCCCGCCGCGACCCGGCCGCAACGGCCGGCGCGCTGGTTCGCGGCCGACTGCGCGACCGGCTCGATCTGCAATTGCTCGACCTTGTTGCGGTAGCTGTAGCGCTTCACGCGCGCCAGGCCGGTGTCGACCACGTAGCGGATGCCGGGCACCGTCAGCGAGGTCTCGGCGACGTTGGTCGCCAGCACGATCCGGCGCGCGTTGGTCGGACGGAACACCCGCTCCTGCTCCTGCGCGGAGAGCCGCGCGAACAGCGGCAGGATCTCGACGTGGGGCGGATGGTGCTTGCGCAGCGCCTCGGCCGCGTCGCGGATCTCGCGCTCGCCGGGCAGGAATACGAGCACGTCGCCGGAGCCGAGGCGGGCCAGTTCGTCGACTGCGTCGACGATGGCGTCCATCAGGTCTCGGGTCTTATCCTGCGCCTCTCCACTTTTCCCCCTCCCCTTCAAGGGGAGGGTTGGGGTGGGGATGGGTTTCGCGCGCACCGCCTTAAACCCATCCCCCTCCCGACCTCCCCCTTGAAGGGGGAGGAGTTCCTCGACCGGCCGATACCGCACCTCCACCGGATACAGCCTTCCCGACACCTCGATCACCGGCGCCGGCTTTTCGTCGCTGCCGAAATGCCGCGCGAAGCGGTCGGCGTCGATCGTCGCCGACGTGATGATCACCTTCAGGTCCGGCCGGCGCGGCAGCAGTTGCTTGAGATACCCGAGCAGGAAATCGATGTTCAGGCTGCGCTCGTGCGCCTCGTCGATGATGATCGTGTCGTACTGCCGCAGCAGCGGGTCGGTCTGGGTCTCGGCCAGCAGGATGCCGTCGGTCATCAGCTTGACCCAGGCGCCGGGCGCGAGCGTGTCGTGGAAGCGGACCTTGTAGCCGACCAGTTCGCCCGGCGGCGAGTCGAGTTCCTGCGCGATGCGCTTGGCGGTGGACGAGGCGGCGATCCGGCGCGGCTGGGTGTGGCCGATCAGGCCGGCCCTGCCGCGGCCGAGCGCAAGGCAGATCTTCGGCAGCTGGGTGGTCTTGCCCGAGCCGGTCTCGCCGCTAACGATGACGACCTGGTTCGCGGCGATCGCCCGCGCGATCTCGTCGCGCCGTCCGGAGACGGGCAGCTCTTCGGGAAAGCGGATCGGCGGGAGCGGGTTGCGAAGCGGCGCGGAGCCGTTTCCGGCTGCGGGGTCCGCCGTTTTTCGAGGGCGGTGCGGCGCGCGCTTTTGCGTGGCGTCGGGTACGGGCATGTCGGGGCGAATTATAATGCGCGCATGGAAAATCAGACCCCGCCGGACGAGTCCGCAGAGTCCGCACAGCATGCGCAGTTCGCGCAGTTCGTCGCTTGGTTGCGCTCCGTCGCGCCCTACATCCACGCGTTCCGCGGCAAGACCTTCGTGGTCGCGTTTCCGGGCGAGCTGGTGCAGTCCGGCGGACTGCCGGTGCTGGCGCACGATCTGTCGCTGCTGCACGCGCTCGGCATCAAGGTGGTGCTGGTGCACGGCACCCGGCCGCAGGTCGAGGAACAGCTTGCCTTACGTAATGTCGAAACGCGAATTCACAATGGCATCCGGATAACGGACGCGGCCGCGATGGAATGCGCGAAGGAAGCCGCCGGCGAGCTGCGCCTCGACATCGAGGCGGCGTTCAGCCAGGGCCTGCCGAACACGCCGATGGCGCACGCGGCGATCCGCATCATCTCGGGCAATTTCGTCACCGCGCGGCCGGTCGGCGTGATCGACGGCGTCGACCTGCAGATGACCGGCGTGGTGCGCAAGATCGCCTACGACACGATCCACCCGATCCTCGCCGCCGGCGGCCTGGTGCTGCTGTCGCCACTCGGCTTCTCGCCGACCGGCGAGGCGTTCAACCTGACGATGGAAGACGTGGCGGTGTCGGCCGCGGTCGCGTTGCGCGCCGATAAGCTGATCTTCATCACCGAGACCCCGAAGATGCACGACGCGGCCGGCGAGCCGATCGGCGAACTGTCGTCGCACCAGGCCGAGGCGGTGCTGCAGGCCGGCTTCCTGCCCGAAGCCGCGGCGTTCTACCTGCGGCACGCGGTGAAGGCCTGCAACAGCGGCGTGCCGCGCGCGCACATCGCGCCCTACGAGGTCGACGGTTCGGTGCTGCTGGAACTCTTCACCCACGACGGGATCGGCACCATGGTGTCATACGAGAACGTGGAAAGCCTGCGCGAGGCGACCATCGAGGACGTCGGCGGCATCCTGAAGCTGATCGAGCCGCTGGAAGCCGACGGCACGCTCGTCAAGCGCGGCCGCGAACTGATCGAGCGCGAGATCGAGTATTTCTCGGTGATCGAGCACGACGGCGTGATCTTCGGCTGCGCGGCGCTCTACCCGTTCCCGGCGGAAAAGATGGCCGAGATGGCCTGCCTGACGGTGAACCCCGAAGTGCAGGCGCAGGGCGACGGCGAGCGGTTGCTGAAGCACATGGAAATGCGCGCCCGCGCCGCCGGCATCAGGAAGCTGTTCGTGCTGACGACGCGCACCGCGCACTGGTTCCTGAAGCGCGGCTTCGTCGCCGCCACCGTCGACGACCTCCCGAAGAACCGGCAGCGGATGTACAACTGGCAGCGCAAGTCGCTGGTGCTGGTCAAGCAGCTTTGATGACATTCATCCGGTGCCTGTCCAGGCCGCCGGCACCCCATACACGAACCACTATCGAACCCCAGGAGGCCGCATGGCGCGCACCGTACATTGCATCAAGCTCGGCAGGGAAGCCGAGGGACTGGACTTCCCGCCCTACCCGGGCGAACTCGGCAAGCGACTCTACGAAAACGTGTCGAAGGAAGCCTGGGCCGCGTGGCTGAAGCACCAGACCATGCTGGTCAACGAGAACCGGTTGAACCTCGCCGATCCGCGCGCGCGCAAGTATCTCGCCACGCAGATGGAGCGTCACTTCTTCGGCGAAGGCGCCGACGCCGCGGCCGGCTACGTGCCGCCGACCGAGTAGCCGAAACGGCTGCGCCGGCGCGCGGTTGTCCGCCGGCACCCCTCTTCCCCAGCCTTCGTCCCGCATTGCGCGGGACGCTTCCTGCCGCGCCCGGCAGGACTTACCGCGCGTTGACCAGCGGCGTGTTGACCAGGTGCTCCGACAGGAACCAGGACTGCAGCTCGTTGGTGCGCAGCACGTCGCTGACCAGCACGTCGTTGGTGCCCGGGTCGCCCAGCTCGTTGGCCTTGTCGGCGGCGCTGCGGCACGCCTGCATGATGATCTCGTGCGCCTCCAGCAGCCGCGATAGTTGCACCGGCGCTTCCTCGCGGCCGCGCGGCGGACGCGGGACGGTGGTCATCTCGGCGACGTCGGCCGCCATCGCGACGCTGATGCCGCCCAGGATCTGGATCCGCTCGGCGATCGTGTCGACCAGCTCCAGTTGTTCCTCGTAGTGCTTGTCGTACAGCAGGTGCAGCTGGTTGAAGGTCGGACCGACCACCTGCCAGTGATGCTTCTTGTACATGTCGCGGATGGTCATCGTGTCGGCCAGTATCTTGTTCAGCAGCTCGACGTTGACGCGGCAGGCTTCCAGCGTCAGCGCGTTCGGCAACCGGACGATCTGCCCGTAGGCCTGGATTTCATGCGCGCGCTGATGCAGGTGGGGCTTGGCGTTCGGGGTGACCGACCCGGCGTCGGTTTCGCCGGCCGGGCGGTTGGTGATGGGCATGTCGTCCATTGCAGCTCCTTCATGTCGGTGGGAGTTGACGCCGTGCAACGGGTACCCGGCGCATTGCCTGATCGACAATTGATTGCGGGCGAGGTTCCCACGAATCGAAGGAAGACGGTCCAGCCGGAATTCAGCGCCTGTTCAGGTTCTCAGAACTGCAACGTCCTTACTCCGTCCGTCGTGCCCAGCAGGCAAACGTCGGCACCGCGCAGCGCGAACAGACCGACCGTTACCACGCCGGGCATGTCGTTGATGGTGCGCTCCAGCGCGGCCGGATCGGCGATCGACAGTCCGTTTACGTCGACGATCAGGTTGCCATTGTCGGTGACCGCAAGTGCACCGTTCGCCGTGCGCACGCGTGGCTGGCCGCCGAGTTGCACGAGCCGGCGCGACACGGCCGCGGCCGCCATCGGGATCACTTCCACCGGCAGCGGAAACCTGCCGAGCCGCTCGACCAGCTTGGAGCCGTCGGCGATGCAGACGAAGCGGCGCGCGACCGACGCGACGATCTTTTCCCGCGTCAACGCAGCGCCGCCGCCCTTGATCATCGCGCCCTGCGCAGTGATCTCGTCGGCGCCGTCGATGTAGACCGGCATCGACTCGACGTCATTCAGGTCGAGCACCGCGATCCCGTGCCCGCGCAGGCGGGCCGCGGTCGCTTCCGACGATGCCACCGCGCCGCGCACGCGCGGCCCGCAGGCGGCCAGCGCGTCGATGAAATAGTTGGCGGTCGATCCGGTGCCGACGCCGACGATGTCGTCCGCCACCACGTAATCGAGAGCCGCCTTGGCGACGGCCTGCTTGAGTTCGTCCTGGGTCATGGTCGCTGCGCCTTGCGGTGTCCGAAAAAGCCGGGATTGTAGCGGATCGGGCAAGGCCACCGCGCATGTGTCCGGCGTCGGCGTTTTCCGTTTCGGGGGATCGCACTACAATGAGCGCCCCATCCACTTCCGTTCCAAGGAATCGACATGTCGCAGCCCCCCGTCCACCTCGCCTTCCCGGTCGACGATCTCGGCGCCGCGCGCCGCTTCTCCGGCGGCGTGCTCGGCTGCCCGGAAGGCCGCAGCTCGAACGAGTGGATCGACTTCGAGTTCTTCGGCCACCAGATCGTCGCCCACCTGTCGCCGTCGCATCCGCGTGCGCCGGTCGGCAACGACGTCGACGGCAAGCACGTGCCGGTGCCGCACTTCGGCGCGGTGCTGTCGATGGCGCAGTGGCAGGCGATGGCCGACCGGCTGACCGCCGCCGGCGTGCAGTTCGTGATCGAACCCTACATCCGCTTCAAGGGCCTGGTCGGCGAACAGGGCACGATGTTTTTCTACGATCCGAGCGGCAACGCGATCGAGATGAAGGGCTTCGCCAGCATGGACCAGCTGTTCGCGAAATAGCGGGCCGCTGCTGCAACCGGGCGCCCGGTTGCACCTTAACCGGCGCGGTGCAGGCCGGCCGCCGACACGGCGCGCCGGCGGCTGCCGGCCCACTCGCCCCGCCGCATCGCCTCGCGCGGCGGGAGCCACGCGCCCCCGACGCAGGCGACCGTAGGGCCGGCGAGAAACTCCGGCGCGGG
>JBQCGO010000051.1:0-5814 GCA_051955575.1 Burkholderiaceae bacterium | reverse complement strand
CAGATAGGGCGCCGGCGCACATACTGCCAGGTCGCAGTCGCGGCAAGCGCCGCCGTCGAGAATAGCCTTCAGCAATGCCTCGTTCGCGGCGAGACCGCCGTTCATTTTCCAGTTGCCGACGATGAGTTTGCGACGCCTGTCCGTTCGGATTTTTAGCAACCCGCCATTTTATCCCGCAGCCACAGGGTCGGTCAAACGACAGGCAAGACAGCAGGCGCTGCTTCGAAAGCAGCCGATACCGCTGCAACGACCGCCTACGCTACGCGCAGCACGATCTTGCCGATATGCGCACCCGACTCCATCAGCGCGTGCGCCTGCGCCGCGTCGGCCAGCGGAAACACTTCGTGGATCACCGGCCGGATGCGTCCGGACGCGATCAGCGGCCAGACGCGTGCGCGCAACGCCTCGGCGATGGCGGCCTTGAACGCGACCGGCCGCGGGCGCAGCGTCGAGCCGCCGATCGACAGGCGCCGGCGCAACACCTGCCCCAGGTCGACAGTGGCCTTGGTGCCGCCGAGCAGCGCGATGAGCGCAATGCGACCGTCGTCGGCGAGACAATCGATTTCCCGGGGGATGTAGTCGCCGCCGACCATGTCCAGAATGACGTCGACGCCGCGGCCCTGCGTCACTTCCTTGATTACGGCAACGAAATCCTCGGTCCGGTAGTTGATGCCGCGTTCCGCGCCTAGCTTCTCGCAGGCCGCGCGTTTGTCGTCGCTGCCTGCCGTGGCGAATACGCGGTGGCCGAGCGCGGCGGCGATCTGGATCGCCGCCACCCCGATGCCCGACGTGCCGCCCTGCACCAGCAGCGTCTCGCCCTCCTTCAGTGCCGCGCGGTCGAAGACGTTGCTCCAGACGGTGAAGAAGGTTTCGGGCAATGATGCCGCGCCGACGTCGTCCAGACCCGCCGGGATCGGCAGGCACTGCCCGGCGGGCGCGGCGCAGAACTCGGCGTAGCCGCCGCCCTGTACCAGCGCGCACACCCGGTCGCCGACGCGAAATCCGCCGGCCGCCGCATCGCCGCCGATGATCTCGCCGGCCACCTCCAGCCCTGGCAGATCGGACGCACCGGGCGGTACCGGGTACAGTCCTTTCCGCTGCAGGACGTCGGGCCGGTTCACCCCGGCCGCATGCACCTTGATCAGCACTTCGCCCGGCTGCGGCGTCGGCGTCGGCCGGTCGCACGGCTGCAACACTTCCGGCGGCCCCGCACGGGTGATTTCGATTGCTCGCATGTATTGCCTTCCTTTCGTCAATGGCGCATACCGACC
The DNA here is from genome assembly GCA_051955575.1 of Burkholderiaceae bacterium. Classification (GTDB taxonomy): domain Bacteria; phylum Pseudomonadota; class Gammaproteobacteria; order Burkholderiales; family Burkholderiaceae_D; genus JBQCGO01. The sequence goes on along the minus strand of JBQCGO010000051.1, from coordinate 4,543 downwards.
GAGATGATGCCTGCACGCGACAGACGGCACGGAAAAGCGCTTTCCCTTGACCGATTTCCTGTGTCCGGCGCACAGGGACGTCGACAACATCGGCTTATCAGGCAGTATGAACGACGGAGCCGATGACGGTTCCGGCGCAGCGTCGCGCCATGGCGTCGGAAACGCTTCAGAATATTTCCAAATGGCAATTGATCCAATATAGTCGAGCTTCGTCCTTCCTCTGTCACCGCCATGCCGAAACCGCCCGCAGGGACCAGCGATCTGAGCGCCCGCCTCAGCGCTGCGCTGGAAAACACGAACCAGGTGGTGTTCGACTGGATGCTCGAAGACGATCTGGTGTCGGTCCACGCCACCCTTGCGGAAAGCTTCCGCCGTCACGGCGCCGCAGGAGCCGAGCGCTTCCCCTCTCTGGCTTTCCTCGACTGCGTTCATCCGGACGATCTCGACGGCTACCTCGCCGGCTTGCGCAAGGCGCTCAAAGGAAGCAATCGGGGCGACAACTTCCGGCAGATCGCCGAACTGCGCTTTCGCGACGCGAGCCGGCAGTGGCGCTGGGTCGCGGTGCATGTCGAGGTCACTGAACGAGCCGCATCCGGCCGGGCGCGCCGCCTGGTCGGCGTGCTGTCCGACATCGGCGACCGCAAGGCGGTGGAACAGCAGGTCGTGCGCCTCACCGACATGTACAGCGCATTGAGCGAGGCCAACCAGGCGATCGTACGCAGCCGCGACCGTGATGAGCTGTTTCGGGAAGTCTGCCGGATCGCGGTGGAACGCGGTCGCCTGCAGATGGCGTGGATCGGCATCGCCGACGATGCGAGCGGGCAGGTGACGCCGTTGGCGTGCCACGGCAGCAATACCGACTACCTGCACGATCTCCTCATCGTGACCGATGTCGACAAGGCTGAAGGACGCGGCATGGTGGGGCGGTCGCTGCAAGACAATTGCGCCCGCGTCTGCAACGACCTGCCGAACGCGGAATTCATGCGACCGTGGTGGGAGGCCGCGAAAAAAGCCGGCTTCCAGTCGGTGGCCAGCGTACCGTTCCAGCAGGCTGGACGCTCGATCGGCGTGCTGTGCATGTATGCCGCGCAGAAGAACTTCTTCAATGAATCGCTATTGCATCTGCTCGGCGAGATGTCGCGCGACATCTCGTTCGCGCTCGACAACTTCGAGCGCGAGGCCCAGCGACAGAAGGCGGAAACCGGACTGGCGCAGAGCGACCGTCTCAAGAGCGCGATCCTGAATGCCGCGCTGGACTGCGTGATTTCGATGAGCCCCGACGGCGCCGTGCTTGACTTCAACCATGCCGCCGAACAGACCTTCGGTTACCGGGCGGCCGACGTGATCGGCCTGCAGATGGACATGCTGATCATCCCGCCGCGGCTGCGGGCCGCGCACCATGCCGGGCTATCGCGTTTCATGGCGTCCGGCGGCGGCAGCATGGTCAACCGGCGCCAGGAACAGGTCGCCATGCGCGCGGACGGTTCCGAATTCCCGGTGGAAATCGCGGTGGTCCCGCTGAATGCCGGCGACGGCCTGGTGTTCACCGCGTTCATGCGCGACATCTCCGCCCTGAAGCGCAGCGAGGCCATCCTCGAGGACAATGCGCGCCGCTACCGGCAACTGGTCGACATGTCGCCGGAGCCGATCTTCGCCCATCGCGATTTCCGCATCGTGCTGATGAATCCGGCCGCGGCGAGAACCTTCGGCGCCGCCAGCCCGGACGAGCTGATCGGGCGCGACCTGCTCGAACTGATCGATCCGTCGTTCCATGCGCTTGCCTGCGAGCGCAATCGCCAGCTTGCCGAGGAAATCGAGTCGGTGCCGTTCGTCGAGCAGGTCTGGCGGCGTCTGGACGGTGCCCGCTTCGATGCGGAAATCGCTTCCAGCCGCTTGCTTTACGACGACATGCCGATCGTGCAGACGGTGGTGCGCGACATCACGCAGCGCAAGCTGACCGAGGAGTTGCAGGGCGCGCAGAACCGCATCCTGAACATGGTCGCGACCGGCATGCCGCTGGCGGACATCCTCGTCGCGCTGGCGCATTTCGTCGAGCACCGGTCCGGCGCCGGACTGTGCGCCCTGTCGATGCTCGGCGTATCCGGCGCCGCGTTTGAATCGACCGTCGCGCCGAGCCTGCCGCCGGCATTCTCCGCAATGTTCGATGGCATGCGGATCGGACCGTTCCGGACCTCCGCCGGCACCGCGGCGTTCCGCGTCGAGCCGGTCGCGGTCGCAGACGTGCGCACCGACCCGCTGTGGCGCCACTACCGCGGTCTCGCCAGAGAACACGGCGTGCGCGCCAGCCTGTCGCTGCCGATCGTCGGACGCAATCGCAAGGCGCTCGGCGCACTGACGCTGTTTTTCCCCGAAGCGGGCGCGCCGGACAGCCGCGACATTCAGATCGCCGACATCGCGGCGAATCTGGCCGGCATCGCCATCGAGAGCCGGCGCGCCGACGAGCGCGTCCGGACGCTCGCCCACTATGACGAACTCACGGGACTGCCGAACCGCTTCCTGTTCAAGGAACTGCTCGACGCAGCGCTGGCGCGCACGCATCGCGACGGCGAGCGCTTCGCCGTGATGTTCCTCGATCTCGACCGCTTCAAGAACATCAACGACACGTTCGGCCACGACGCCGGCGACGCAGCGCTGCACGAGATCGCCGTGCGTCTGAAGAAGAGCCTGCGCGAGAGCGACGTGATCGCACGCATGGGCGGCGACGAGTTCTACATCCTGCTCGACCGTCTCGGCGATGCGCGCGATGCCGCGATGATCGCGCAGAAGGTGCTCGACGAAGCCGCGCATCCGTTTCAGGTCGGCACGCAGGAATGCCGGCTGACGGCCAGCGTCGGCATCGTGATGGCGCCGGACGACGGCGACGATGCCCAGACGCTGCTGAAGAATTCCGACATTGCGATGTACCGCGCCAAGAACCAGGGCAAGAATGCGTTCCAGTTCTATTCCGCGAACCAGAACATCCATACCATCGAGCGGCTCGCACTCGAATCGCGTTTTCGCCACGCGCTCGACAACCGCGAGTTCGTGCTGCATTACCAACCCAAGATCTCGCTTCCCGACGGCCGCATCACCGGCGTCGAGGCGCTGGTCCGCTGGCAGCATCCCGAGCGCGGGCTGCTGGCGCCGGGCGCCTTCATCGGCCTGGCCGAGGAGACCGGACTGATCGTCCCGCTCGGCAAGCACGTGATGCGGCTGGCGCACGCGGCGTCGATGACGCTGCAGGCACAGTTCGGCCAGCCGATCCGCATCGCGGTCAATCTGTCAGCGCGCCAGCTCGACGATCCGCACTTCCTCGACGACGTGCGCCAGCTCCTCGGCGGCATCGAGCCGTCCCACGTGCTGCTCGACATGGAAATCACCGAGAGCATGGTGATGCACAATCCCGACCACGCAGTCGAAATGGTGCGTGCGCTAGAAGCGATGGGCATCCGGCTGTCGATCGACGACTTCGGCACCGGCTATTCATCGCTCGCGTATCTCAAGCGCTTCCCGGTGGACAGTCTGAAGATCGACCGTTCGTTCGTGCAGGACATGCCGCACGATCCGAACGACACCGCGATCACGCAGGCCATCGTGGCCATGGCGCATTCGCTCGGCCTGCGCGTCGTCGCCGAGGGCGTCGAAACCCTCGACCAGGCCCACGCGCTGAGGCAATTCGGCTGCGACGAGTTGCAGGGCTATTACTTCTCGCGTCCGCTGCCGTTCGACGAGCTGATGACGTTCCTGCGGACGTTTTCGCTGGGAAGCCACACGGCCGTCGTCACCAGCTCTCTGAGCGCCGGTTCCCTCGCCGCCTGAGTCTGCACCGGCCACAGCAGCCCGGCGCTCCGGGCTGCACTCGCGCCCTGCCTGTACGCCCATCGGGTATACTCCCCGCGCGCCTCGCGCCCACCGCCCTCCCCGGCTTTCCCAGGTTTCCTTCGGACCACGCCGTCCGCACACCGCTCATGCAAGAAACGTCCCCTCACCGCCCCGCCGATGCTGGCGCGCCGGCTGCCATCGTTCGCGAAGTCGAGCGTCGCCGCACCTTCGGCATCATTTCCCACCCGGACGCGGGCAAGACCACGCTGACCGAAAAGCTGCTGCTGTTTTCCGGCGCGATCCAGCTCGCCGGTACGGTGAAGGCGCGCAAGAGCGGCCGCCACGCCACTTCGGACTGGATGGAGATCGAGAAGCAGCGCGGCATCTCGGTGGCCAGCTCGGTGATGCAGTTCGAGTACCGCGACCATGTGGTGAACCTGCTCGACACGCCGGGCCACCAGGATTTTTCGGAAGATACCTACCGGGTGCTGACGGCGGTCGATTCTGCACTGATGGTGATCGACGCAGCGAAAGGCGTGGAGGAACAGACCATCAAGCTGCTCAACGTCTGCCGGATGCGCGACACCCCGATCCTGACCTTCATGAACAAGATGGATCGCGAGACGCGCGATCCGCTCGAACTGCTCGACGAGGTCGAGTCGGTGCTGAACATCCAGTGCGCGCCGGTGACCTGGCCGATCGGCATGGGCAAGACGTTCCG
>JBQCGO010000050.1:0-5713 GCA_051955575.1 Burkholderiaceae bacterium | reverse complement strand
CGGCGGGATCGCGCGCGGGAACGGCGCCTTGTGGCGGAAGCCGCCCGGGCGGTCGATGGTGCCGAGCAGCGACATCAGGATCGCCAGCGCGCGGATCGTGTGGAAGCCGTTCGAGTGCGCGGCCAGCCCGCGCATCGCATGGAACGCGACCGGGTTGCCGGTCACGGTGGCGTGCTCGCGGCCCCAACTGTCGGTCCACGGGATCGGCAGCTCGATCTTCTGGTCGCGCGCGGTCACGCCCATCTCGCGCGCGAGCCGGCGGATGTCGTCGGCCGGGATGCCGGTCACGCCCTCGGCCCATTCCGGCGTGTAGCTCTTGACGCGGTCCTGCAGCAGCTGGAACGACGGCGCCACCTCGATGCCGTCGGGCAGCACGAAATGGCCGAACAGGAACGGGTCGGCGCCCTCGGCGTGGCTCGCCACCGGCTTGCCGCTGTGGCGGTCCCACCAGAGCTTGTTCTGCGGGTACATCGGATTAACCACCGGCGAAGCGGCGTCCTCGGCAAACAGGCCGAACTCGTCGCTGTTCTCGTCTTGGTTCACCAGCTGGCCGGCGTTGGTGTAGCGCACCAGGAACTCGCGGTCGTACAGGCCCTGCGCGATCAGCTCGTGGACCAGCGCCAGGATCAGCGCGCCGTCAGTGCCGGGCTTGATCGGCACCCATTGGTCGGCGATCGCCGAGTAGCCGGTGCGCACCGGGTTGATCGAGATGAACTTGCCGCCGCCGCGCTTGAATTTCGACAGCGCGATCTTCATCGGGTTGGAGTGGTGATCCTCGGCGGTGCCGACCATCACGAACAGCTTGGCGCGGTCGAGGTCCGGGCCGCCGAATTCCCAGAACGAGCCGCCGATGGTGTAGATCATCCCGGCGGCCATGTTGACCGAGCAGAAGCCGCCGTGCGCCGCGTAGTTCGGCGTGCCGAACTGGCGTGCGAACAGGCCGGTCAGCGCCTGCATCTGGTCGCGGCCGGTGAACAGCGCGAACTTCTTCGGATCGGTCGCGCGCAGGTGCGACAGCCGCTCGGTCAGCAGCGCGAACGCGTCGTCCCAGCCGATCGGCACGAAGTCGGCGTCGCCGCGCTCGCTGCCGGGCCGGCGCAGCAGCGGCTGTGTCAGGCGCGCCGGCGAGTACTGCTTCATGATGCCGGACGCGCCCTTGGCGCAGATCACGCCCTGGTTCAGCGGGTGGTCCGGGTTGCCGTCGATGTAGCGCACCGCGCCGTCGCGCAGGTGCACGCGGATGCCGCAGCGGCAGGCGCACATGTAGCAGGTGGTGTGCTTGACGTCGTTGACCGCCGGAGATGCCTCCCCGGCGGCGGACGCGTCGGCGGCGGCCGGCACGGCGAATTCGTTCTTCAGGCGGTCCATTGGCGGCTCGGTTCGGCGCGAGGAAAAGTCGTTTGACATACGGTCTGCGGCAGGGAGCGCATCAGGCGAACGGACCTCCGGCCAGCTTCTCGATCTGCTGGTACAGCGGCTCGGGGATCGAAATGCCGGCCGAGCGCGCCGTGTCGGCCTTGGCGCGGCGCCGATCGCCCGGCAGGCGCACCGCCTCGTCCTGCAGCATGGTTTCCACCAGCGCGGCCACGCGCGAGAAATAGACGTCCGAGCCGGCCAGCGCGCCGGGGTCGATCGCCAGGAACAGTTGCCCGAGGCGCGGCTGGTTGCCGGCATCGACGAAGAACGAATCGGCCTCGTAGCCGAACGCCGCGCCGGTCAGCGCACAGGCCAGCAGTTCGACCATCAGCGCCAGCATCGCGCCCTTGACGCCGCCGGCCGGCAGCATGCCGCCTTCCAGCGCCGCCTTGGCATCAGTGGTCGGCTTGCCGTCCTTGTCGACCGCCCACCCTTCCGGGATCGGCTTGCCTTCCTTTGCCGCGACCATGATCTTGCCGCGCGCGACCTCGGACAGCGCCAGGTCGATCAGCAGCGGATCGGCATCGCGCCTCGGAAAGATCGCGGCGATCGGGTTGGTGCCGAAGATCGGCCGCTTGCCGCCCCAGGCCGGCATCGCCGACGGCGAATTGGAAAACGCCATGCCGACCAGCCCGGCCTTGCCGATCGCGTCGAGATGCACCGCCGCCGCGCCGAAGTGGTTGCTGTTGGTCACGCCGGCGCAGGCCACGCCGTATTCCCGGGCCCGCGCGATCGCCTCGGACACCGCCAGCGCGCAGGCTTCGTATGCCATGCCGGATTGCGCGTCGATCAGGCAGGTCGCGCCCTTCTCGCGGGCGATGCGCGGCGCGGCGGCCGGATCGGTGCGGCCGTTGCGCAGGAAGGTCGCGTACTGCGGCACGCGCGAAACGCCGTGCGAGGCCAGTCCCTGCGCGTCGGCCGCGACCAGCGCACGGGAGGCGGCGCGCGCCGCGTCGGGCGTGGCGCCGGCCATTTCGAGCGCGCGGGCGGCGAGCGCGGTCAGGTCTTGAATGGAAAGTATGGGCATGGCTGCTTGTCCTGTCTGATCCTGTCTTGAAAATATCGTGGGCCGCGCGTCGTGCGCCATGACGCGCGGCCGCTGCGCGGCGGTCTCTCGCCGTGCGTCAGTCCTGTCGGAGATACGCGGCGACGCGGTCGGCGATCAGCGAACTGACGCGGACGTTCGATTCGAACGTGACGCCGGCGATGTGCGGCGTCAGCACCAGGTTCGGCGCGTCGGCCAGCGGACTGCCGGCCGGCAGCGGCTCGTTGTCGAACACGTCGATCGCCGCGCCGCCCAGCCGGCCCGCCTGCAGTGCGCCGGCCAGCGCGGCCTCGTCGATGATGCCGCCGCGCGCGGTGTTGATCAGCACGGCGCCCGGCTTCATCCGGGCCAGCGCATCGGCGCCGAGCATGCCGCGCGTGGCGTCGGTCAGCGGCACGTGCAGCGAGACGATGTCGGCCTGCGCCAGCAGGTCGTCCAGCGAGCACGGCGCGACACCGCAACCTTTCCAGACCGGCGCGCCGTCCGGGATCATCGGATCGTATCCGATCACCGTCACGCCGAGCGCCTTGGCCAGGCGTGCGGTCAACTGCCCGATGCCGCCGAAGCCGATCAGGCCGAGCGTCTTGCCGGCGATCTCGCGGCCGTTCGACAGCGCGTTGCGCGGCCACTTGCCGGCGGCGGTTTCCGCGCTGCGGGTGTAGGCGCCGCGCAGCAGCAGCATCGCGGTGCCGATCACGTACTCGGCGACCGCGCCGGCGTTCGCGCCGGTGGCGGGAATCACCGCCACCCGGCGCGCCTCGCAGGCCGGCACGTCGATGTTGTCGAGTCCGACGCCGAGGCGGCCGACCACCCGCAGCGACGGGCCGGCATCGAGCACCTCGGCGTCGACGCGGGTGCGGTTGCGCACGATCAGCGCATCGGCATCGGCCAGCAAGGGCAGCAGGTCGGCGCGGCGGTCGACCAGCGTCGGGTCGTAGACCACGTCGAAGCCTTCGCGCAGCATCGCGACCGACGCTTCGTCCATGAACTCGGAAATGACGATCTTCATTACGTTCCTTTTTCCACCGTCGAGATGCGGTTAGCGTCTGTTTGCAAACCGTAGCGAGCGGTTCGAGTTCGGTCCGAGAAGCCCTTGCAGGGCGCGTCCGGGCTTGCAAGCCCGGATCGCTCGGCAGGCGGGGAACTTGCTCCCCGAAACCCCTGCCTCACCAACCGTACGAACGGTACGGCGAGCATCGCAGGGCCGAAATCGGACCGCGCAGTAAGTTTGCGAGCAGACCATCAGTTCTGCATGCCCCATTTGCAGATGGTGGCTTTCTCGATCACCCGGAAGATGCAGTTCTCGACGAACAGGCCGATCAGGATCACGGTCAGCAGGCCGGCGAACACGCTCGGAATCTCGAGCTGGTTCTTGTTCTCGTAGATGAACCAGCCGAGGCCGCCGCTGCCGGAGCTGACACCGAACACCAGTTCGGCGGCGATCAGCGTGCGCCAGGCGAAGGCCCAGCCGATCTTCAGGCCGGCCAGGATGTTCGGAAACGCGGCCGGGATCAGGATGCTGAACACGTAGCGCAAGCCGCCGAGGCCGTAGTTCTGCCCGACCATGCGCAGCGTGTTGCTGACCGACTGGAAGCCGGACAGCGTGTTCAGCGACACCGCCCACACCACCGAGTGGATCAGCACGAACACCAGGCTGCCGGTGCCGAGACCGAACCACAGCAACGCCAGCGGCAGCAGCGCGATGGCCGGCAGCGGGTTGAACATCGAGGTCACGGTTTCGAGGAAATCGCGGCCGATGCGGGTGGTGATGGCCGCCACCGTCAGGATCGCCGCCAGCGCCAGCCCGGCGGCGTAGCCCATCAGCAGCACCCGCAGCGAGAACAGGCACTTGCCGATCAGCCCGCCGCTGACGATGCCGGTAAAGAACGCCTTGACGGTCGCGCTGAAGGTCGGGAACAGCAGCGTGTTGTGGATGGCGCGCGCATACACTTCCCAGATCACCGCCAGCAGCACCAGGATGAACACCTTGCGCACGACGTTGTTGTTCCAGACCCGCTCCCACGTGGTGAGGGGTTTTTCGACGACGCCGAAATCCTTGCTGGCTTCGCCGACGCGCAGGACTTCGGGGCGTTCGACGCAACGGCGCATCGCGGGGTGGTAGCCGGAAATGCTGCGGACCTTGTTGGTGGATTCAGACATGGGTCACCTCTTCCGTTTCGACGGGTTCCGCGAACAGCATCGAGTTGATGCGATCGGACAGCTTCTGTCCGTCCGGACCTTCGTCATCCTCGCCGGTGCTGTTCAACTCGGCCGTGACCTGGCCGGGGTGCGGCGACAGGATCAGGATGCGGTTGCCGATCTTGACCGCCTCGGCGATCGAGTGGGTGACGAACAGCACCGTGAAGCGGGTGTCGTCCCAGAGATGCAGGAGTTCGTCCTGCATCTTCTTGCGCGTCAGCGCGTCGAGCGCGGCGTAGGGCTCGTCCATCAGCAGGATGTCCGGCTCCATCGCCATGCCGCGCGCGATCGCGACGCGCTGCTTCATGCCGCCCGACAGCATGTGCGGATAGTGGTCGGCGAACTTGGCGAGATTGACCTTCTCGATGTACTGCATCGCCTTGTCCTCGGCCGCCTTGCCCTTGTGCTTGCCGCTGGCGATCAGCGGGAACATCACGTTCTGCTTGACCGTCTTCCACGGCGGCAACTGGTCGAATTCCTGGAACACCATCATCCGGTCCGGCCCCGGGCGCGTGATGACGCGGTCCTTCAGGCGCATCTCGCCCTCGGTCGGCGTCAGGTAGCCGCCGACCGCCTTCAGCAGCGTCGACTTGCCGCAGCCCGACGGGCCGAGCAGGACGAAGCGGTCGGACTGGTAGACGTTGAAATCGACCCGATAGGTCGCGGTGACCAGATGTTCCTTGGTCTTGTACTGCAGCGTGACGCCCTTTACCTCGAGCAGCGGTCGCGGCATGTCGTTCATTGTCTCGTCCTCGGTAACGAACTACGTCGTTTCGTGGTCCGGTCGCCGCTCTGCGGCAGCGATCCGGTTGTCTCCTCCATGAGCGGACCCGCTTGCGCCCGCCTGTTCAGCCAATGTCGCGCGCGGCGGGGGTGGTGATTCCCCCGCCGCGGCACGAAGCAGGCTTACGCGCTTTCGTACAGGCGGGTCAGCACGAACTCGCGGTGGCCGAGCGCCTCGGCGGCGGTCATGCGGCCGTTGACGGTGTCGAGCATCATCTGCAGCAGCTTGTCGCCGGTCTCGTCGAGGTTCATCTCGCGTTGCAAGAGGCC
>JBQCGO010000049.1:0-4458 GCA_051955575.1 Burkholderiaceae bacterium | reverse complement strand
CGTGACGCCGGCGATCAGGCTGACCTTGCCGTCGTTGACCGCGGCCAGCACGATCGCGGCGGTCTTCAGCTTGCTCTTGAGCCGGTCCATGGTTTCGCGCAGCGTCGGCACGTCCGCGCCTTCCAGCGTCGCGGCGAGCACCTTGATGCCCTTGATGTCGACCGCCTTCGCGACCAGTTCGTCGCCCTGGCCCGACGCCAGCTTCGACTTCAGCTGCGCCAGCTCCTTCTCCAGCGAACGCACCTGGTCCTGCACCTGGCCGATGCGCTGGGTCAGCTCGTCCGGCTGCGCCTTCAACGCCGCGGCGGCCTCGGCCACGCGCGCGGCCATGTTCTGCACGTAGGCCAGCGCCACTTCGCCGGTGACCGCCTCGACGCGCCGGATGCCGGCAGCGACGCCGCCCTCCGACACGATCTTGAACAGCCCGATGTCGCCGGTGCGCATCACGTGGGTGCCGCCGCACAATTCCTTCGACGAGCCGATTCCGAGCACGCGCACCCGGTCGCCGTACTTCTCGCCGAACAGGGCCATCGCGCCGTACTTGATCGCGTCGTCGTAGGCCATGTGCTGCGCCTGCGTGGCCTCGTTGGCGAGGACCTCGCGGTTGACGATGTCTTCCACCCGGCGGATCTCGTCGGCGGTCAGCGGCGCGTTGTGGCTGAAGTCGAAGCGGGTCTTTTCCGCGTCGACCAGCGAGCCCCGCTGCGCGACGTGGCCGCCCAGCACTTCGCGCAGCGCCTTGTGCATCAGGTGGGTCGCCGAGTGGTTGCGCATGGTCTGCGCGCGCCGCTCGGTATCCACCCTGGCGGTCACCGTGTCGCCGACGGCCAGCGCACCGCGCGCCAGCGTGCCGTGGTGGCCGAAGACGTCGGGCTGGATCTTCTGCGTATCGATCACATCGAAGCGCGCCGAAGGCGCGCTCTCGACGTTCCCCTCGCCCTCAGGGAGAGGGGCCAGGGGTGAGGATGGGTTTCCATCGCGCCCGGCAACAAATTTTTCCAGAACCCCCGCGTCGCCGACCTGGCCGCCGGATTCCGCGTAGAACGGCGTGGCGTCGAGCACCACGATGGCTTCCTGCCCGGCTTCCACTTTCTGCACCGCGGTACCGCCGACGTAGAGCGCGACCACCCGGCCCTGCCGCTCCAGCGTTTCATAACCGACGAAAGCCGTCTTGTCGCCGCTGTAGTCGAGCGCGGCCGCCATCTTGAACTTGCCGGCGGCGCGGGCCTGCTTCTTCTGCTCTGCCATCGCCGCCTCGAAGCCGGCCTCGTCCAGCTCGACCTCGCGCTCCCGGCAGATGTCGGCCGTCAGGTCGAGCGGGAAGCCGTAGGTGTCGTACAGGGTGAATGCCGTCTGGCCGTCGAGCCGGCCCGGCGTCTTTGCCAGCGCGGCTTCGAGGATCTTCATGCCGTTTTCCAGCGTCTCGCCGAAGCGCTCCTCTTCCTGCTTGAGCACCTGCTGCACGCGTGGCGCGGCCTCGCCCAGTTCCGGGTAGGCGGTGCCCATTTCCTGCACCAGGTCCGGCACCAGCCGGTAGAAGAACGGCTGGGTCTGGCCCAGCTTGTAGCCGTGGCGAAGCGCGCGCCGGATGATCCGGCGCAGCACGTAGCCGCGGCCCTCGTTGCCCGGGATGACGCCGTCGACGATCAGGAACGAGCAGGCGCGGATATGGTCGGCGATGACCTTCAGCGAATTGTTGGCGAGGTCGATGCAGCCGGTCTCCCGCGCAGCGGCGCGGATCAGGTTCTGGAACAGGTCGATCTCGTAGTTCGAATGCACATGCTGCAGCACCGCCGCGATCCGCTCCAGACCCATGCCGGTGTCGACGCAGGGCCGCGGCAGCGGATGCATCACGCCCTGTTCGTCGCGGTTGAACTGCATGAACACCAGGTTCCAGATCTCGATGTAGCGGTCGCCGTCGGCGTCCGGCGATCCCGGCGGGCCGCCCCAGACGTCGGGGCCGTGGTCGTAGAAAATTTCCGAGCACGGGCCGCAGGGGCCGGTGTCGGCCATCTGCCAGAAGTTGTCGGACGCGTAGCGCGCGCCCTTGTTGTCGCCAATGCGCACGATGCGTTCGACCGGCACGCCGATCTCGTCGCGCCAGATGCCGTAGGCCTCGTCGTCTTCCTGGTAGACGGTGACCCACAGCTTGTCCTTCGGCAGTCCGTAGACGCCGGTCAACAGTTCCCAGGCGAAGCGGATCGCGTCGCGCTTGAAGTAGTCGCCGAACGAGAAGTTGCCGAGCATCTCGAAGAACGTATGGTGGCGCGCGGTGTAGCCGACGTTCTCCAGGTCGTTGTGCTTGCCGCCGGCGCGCACGCAGCGCTGCGCCGAGGTCGCGCGGCTGTAGGGCCGCTTGTCCTGGCCGAGGAACACGTCCTTGAACTGGACCATGCCGGAATTGGTGAACAGCAGGGTCGGATCGTTGCCGGGCACGAGGCTGGACGAGCGGACCACGGTGTGACCCTCGGACGCGAAGTAGTTCAGGAACCTGGCGCGGATGTCGGACGATTTCATGGCGTGTCGGGAAAGGGAAATGGCGCGGCGGCGTGACGCGATCTGGCGCGATGGCGCGCGGCCGCGAACGGCCGATTATACGTGATTGCCTCGCCCGAAAACGACCGCCGGGACGGCCGCAAGACCGTCCCGGAAGCCGCCTCGACGCAGTTGCCTCACACGTCAGTGCGGGCCTTTCCCGACGCCGGTCAGCCGCGCACCTGCGCGTCGTGCTTCTGGCGGAAGATGCGGCGCGACGAGTGGTTCTCCGCGCGCTGGATGCGGCGCTGCTCGCCGGCGCCGACATGGCCGTCCGCGCCGGCACGCGCTTCGCGGCGGTCGACGTGCGATTCCGCATGTTCCAGCCGTCCGGCTTCACGGTTGGTCAGCTCGCCGCTGCGCACGCCCTGGTTGACCCGCTGCTGCTGGTTGACGTCGCGCTGGACATCCGCCTGCATCCGGCGGCTGGAGGCGGATGTCGGGTCGCCGACCTGCGCGTTGTGCTTGTCCGCGCGGATATCGCGGCTCGCCTGATTCTGCAGGTTGCCGATGCGGGTCTTCTCGGCATCGGTCATCGTGCCGTCGCGCATCGCGTTCGCTTCCGCCCGGTCCACGCGCGCCTCTTTCCGTTCGAGTTGCGAGGCCTCGTGCGTGGTGAGCTGGCCGGTCTTGAGGCCGTTCTCGATCCGCTGCTCCTGGTTGACGTTGCGCTGCGTCTCGCCGGAGGCGCTTTGAGCCAATGCCGGCACGGCGATGGAGGCCAGCAGGACGGCGGAGAAAATCGTGGTTTTCATCGGATGCTCCCTTCTACTATGTTGTCTGCGTTGTGGTAGGGCTTGCATGGTCCGCGTCGGGCGGCCCATGGCGGATACAACGCGCGGCCGGTCAAAACGGCGACGCTCCCGATGTAATCGATGTAACCGGAAGTAAGCGCGGACCCCGGTCCCGGGCTCACCCGCGCCGGCCCGGCGCGCCGACGAGATCCGGGCGATCGGTGCACACCGCGTCGACGCCCCAGGAAAACAGTTCGGCCGCGCGCGCCGGGTCATTGACGGTGTAGCAGAGCAGACCGAATCCCGCGGCCTTGACGTCGCGCGCCTGCGGCGCGGTGAGATGCCGGTGATCGGCATGCAGCGCGACCGCCTCGCAGGCGGCGAGCGGGTCGCGCCAGTTCGCCGGCACGCGCTCGACCAGCCACGCGCGGGCGAGATCGGGCGCCTCTTCGCGCGCGGCATGCAGCGCCGGCAGGGAAAAGGACGACAGCAGCGGGCCCGTGGCAGTTGCCGCTCCGGCTTCGGCGCCGATCCGGCATTGCTTCACGGTCCGGGCCACCATCCGGCCGGTGTCGCTTTCCATGCCGGGCGCCGGCTTGATCTCGACGTTGGGCCAGAGACCCGTTTCGCGGCACAGCCTGAGCGCCGCCGCCAGCGTCGGTACGCCCTCCCCGGCAAAACGTAGATCGAGCCAGCTGCCGGCGTCCATCGCGGCAAGCTCGGCGGCGTCGAAGTCGGCGACGCGGCCGGTCGCGGCGATGGTGCGGCCGAAATAGGGATCGTGCATCAGCACCGGCACGCCGTCACGCGCCAGCATTGCGTCGAACTCGACCGCGCGGCAGTTGCGAGCGGCCGCCGCGCGTAGTCCGGCAAACGTATTCTCGGGGGCGAGCGTGCCGCCGCCGCGATGAACAAGGATGGTCGGATACGGCCACATGGAAAGAGAAAGAGTTTCGGAAGGAATCGGGCGATAATCGGCGCCCTGCCCTGTCCTATTTCCCATTATGAATCCGGGCCGCGCGTCGAGCCAGCATCCGCGCGCCCGACGCTCCGTTTTTCGCTTCCGATGACGATTCCCGCAACACCCAAGGCCCTCGGCCATCTCCGCATCCTCGATCTCACGCGCGTGCTGGCCGGCCCCTGGTGCGCGCAGAATCTCGCGGATCTCGGCGCCGACGTGATCAAGATC
>JBQCGO010000048.1:0-6208 GCA_051955575.1 Burkholderiaceae bacterium | reverse complement strand
CCACCCCCTTGATGAACGCCGGCGCATTGGCAATCCGTGTCACCGTGTCGTAGCCGCGGATTTCCTGCACCTTCAAAATGTCGATCCCGTACTCTTCCCCGCCCAGCCGGAATGCCAGCTGCTCCCGTGCGCCGCCATCCGACGCCGACACCGATGCCGATGCTGATGCCGATGCCGATGCCGATGCCGACGTACCGTTTTCCTGCATCATGAAGCCCCCCTTGGCGGTCGAGTAATTGAGATGTACCGCTCTTCTCCTTACGACAATCTGACCGAAAAACTTTAGGCGTTTTCGGCGAAATATCCATTCAACGGCAGGTGAAAAATGCGCGACCGCGCAGTGCGAAACGGCTGCCCGGTGAGGCAACGGGCCGGCGTTACGGAATTGGAGAGCGCGCGGCAACCGATGCCGCCGCGGGAAGATGCCGTGCTGCGCGTCAGACCTTCATCGGCAGTATTACCATCTGCAGCCCGTCGAAATGCAGCCGCCGCTGGATCGCCAGCGCCGCCTGGTTGTGCAGCAGACGGGTGAACCAGTTGTCGCGCTCGAAGATGAGCTTGCTGGTGAAGAAAATGACGTTCGGGTACGTCTTCGCGATCTTTTCGCACAACTGCGTGACTTCGTCGACCACGTCGGTGCCGAAACCGAGATACGTGGCGGACGCCATGTCGTGGCTGTGGCAGAAGTCGGCGAAGAACTTGAGCGTGGCGTTGGCCTCGGCGCGCATCTGCTCGACCGCGCCCTCGCCGCCGTAGGCGTGCGCGTCGACGGTGCGCGCGTTCACGAACAGAAAGTTCTTGAAGTGGTCGGGGAACATCCGTTGCACCCACAGAAGCGCATGCAGACCGCCCCCGCGCGAGGTGCCGACGATGAATACCGCGGTCTGGTCCTCGGGGTCCGGCGCAACCGCGCCGATGTGGCTGCCGAAAGGCTGGTTGGCGAATACCTGATCGACCTGCTGGATCGCGTTCTTGGTCTCGCGGTAGTGATTGCGGATATAGATGCAGAGCGCGCAGATGGCGCCGATGATCAGCACCGCGGCCCAGCCGCCGTCGGCGAATTTTTCCAGCACCAGCACCGACAGGATGCCGGCGCAGATCAGGAAGCCGACCAGCGACAGCAGGAAGCGGCGCTTCCAGTGGTCGAGGTCGCGCCGGTGGCGCCACCAGTAGAGACACAGGCCGAACAGCGAGATCGCGAAGGTCAGGAACACCGAGATCGAGTACAGCACCACCAGCAGCGTGACACTGCCGCGGGTCCAGAACAGCACCAGCAGCGCGGCGATGCCGAGCACCAGGATGCCGTTCTGCGTGACCAGCCGGGTCGACAGGTAGCGGAACTTGTGCGGCACCCACGAGTCGATTGCCATGTTCGACAGCACCGCCGGCCCGCCGAGGAAGCCGGTGTTGGCGGCCACGAACAGGAGGCCGGCCTCGAACGCGAGCGTCAGGGTCAGCGCGAGCTGATTGCCCCATTTGCTGCCGAAGCCGAAGTGCTCGATGATCGCCTTGAAGGTGGTCGCGTTCAGCGTCTCGCCCTCGACCGGCTGCGCGTTCCACAACAGGTAGAGCAGGATGATGCCGCTGGCGGTGACCGCGAGCGACAGCGCCCTGTAAAGCATGGTCATCTTGCCGGTGTGCACGCGCGGCTCGGCCAGGATGTTGACGTTGTTCGACACGGCTTCCAGGCCGGTGTAGGTGCCGCCGCCCTGCGAGTACGCGAGCAGCAGCATGCCGGCGACGCTGATCCAGCCGATGTCGTCGGCCAGCCGCGTGGTCTCGGCCATCGTGTGCGGAATCAGGTCCGGCAGATGGCCGGAATGGATCACGATGCCGTAGACGATCAGCACCAGGTGGGTCGCGACGAAGCCGAGGAAGATCGGCAGCAGCACCTTGATCGCCTCTTTCATGCCGCGCAGATTCAGCACGATCAGCACGCCGATGAAGAAGACTTCCGCGCCGAGCTTGTAGTCGGCGAACGCCAGCGGCAGCAGCGAGGCCAGCGCGTCGACGCCGGCCGCGATCGAGATCGCGATGGTCAGCACGTAGTCGAGCACCAGCGCGCTGCCAGCGAGCAGGCCCATGTAGGGACCGACCAGCTTGGTCGCGACGCGATAGCCGCCGCCGCCGGTGGGAAACAGTTCGATCACCTGGTTGTACGCCATCGCGATGATGAACACCGTGATCGCCGTCGCGAACGCCATGTACAGGCCGAGGTGGGTATGCACGCCGAGCGCGCGGAAGGTTTCCTCGGGACCGTAAGCCGACGACGACAGACCATCGGCGCCGAGGCCGACCCACGCGAGGAACGCGACCAGCGCCAACGAATGCCGGGTCTCGGTTTTCAGCGGATCGAGCGCCTTGCCGAGGAACAGTTCGCGCAGTTTGTGGGACTTCATCTGATGGCCCACACGAGTGGGTTGGTGGTCGGGCAGGCGATGATACGACGCACCCTGCCGGCATGACAACTTCGCGGCGCGAGCCGTGTTGCCGCTGCAAACCAAATCGGCGATAATCGCGCCCTGCGTCGCCGGGATGGCGGAACAGGTAGACGCACGGGACTCAAAATCCCGCGGTGGCGACACCGTGCCGGTTCGATTCCGGCTCCCGGCACCAGATGGTCCACCACACCATTCATCAGGCAGTCCCCTCCCCGTTTCGCATCATTCCCGTCATCCGCTTCGTTGCCGCGCGGCGCGTCGCGTTTCACGCATTGCGCATCCGCCGCGGTCTGTTTGTCATGCGTCATCTGCCGTCCACCGGCTACGCGTCCGCATGCCGGTTGCAATGTCGCAACACGCAGGCGACCTTCTTGCCGCTTGCGCGGCAGCACATTGATCGCGGCGATTTCGAGCCAACGCAAGATGCGTCGGCGCCGGACGGTTATGCTCGACGGAACCGATCGGACCGGCGCGGTCATGCAAACGGGCAAGAGGCCCGACCGGCGCGTATCGACGCCGAACCCGGCCGCGCCCGTCCGCTCTATTTGGAATGATGGACGGCAAGGACACCATCGAGTTCACCGACGAGATCAATCATCGTGCCCCGCACTCCGAAAAACCCGCCGATCAACCTCGAGCGTTATCGCCCCCGGCAGGAGCCGCAGCTTCCCGCGCTGCTGGACCGCATGCTCAGCGAGACCGGCGACGCGCTGTTTCGCGCCATCGCGCAGACTTCGCCGACCGGCATCTGCGTGGCCCACTGGGACGACGGCCGCGTGGTCTGGGCCAATTGCGCGTTCACGGCCATCCTGGACGCGGCGCTGCGCGACCGCGACATTGCCGGCATGCGCCTGGACGCGGTTCTGCCAGGATTCGCGGAAAGCGATTTGCCTGACATCCTGCAGGCGGTGGCGGTCACCGGCGAGCAGTTCTCGATGCACGGCTACGAATACCGGCATTTCGAGCGCGGCACCGCCTATTTCAACTGGACGCTCACGCGGCTGCCGGTGCCGGAACAGTCGGGCGTCTTCCTGATGGCGCAGGTGGTGGAAGTGACGCAACTCGTCGTCGCCGAGCGGGAAGCGCGCCGCCTCCGCGAGGAAGCCGAGCGCCAGCGGCGCAACGCCGAGGCACAGAAGGAGATGTTCGACCTGGTCCTGTCGAGCACGCCGGATCGCCACTACATCTACGACACCGACGGCCGCTTCATCTACGCCAACAAGGCGATGTGCGAGCGTCTCGGCCGCACGCAGGAACAGATCGTCGGCATGACGGTCGCCGATCTCGGCTATCCGGAAAACGCGGTGGCGGCCCACCGGGAGCAACTGGCGTTCGTGAAGCAGACCCGGCAGCCGGTGCAGGGCGAATTCCGCCTGCAGACCTTCACCGTGCACCCGGAGTGCTACGAATACCGGCTGATTCCGGTGCTCGGCGAAGACGGCGGCGTGCGCCTGATCACCGGCAGCTCGCGCGACATCACCGCGCAGAAGCATGTCGAGATCCGGCTCCGGCAGAAACAGGAAAAGCTGCAGCTGGCGATGGAAGCGGCCGACCTCGGGATGTTCGATTTCTATCCGGCCACCGGCGAACTGGTATGGAGCCCGACGCTGCGGCAGCAGTTCGGCATCGCCGCCGACGCGCCGCTCCAGTACGGCGATTTCCTGGCCCGCGTGCACCCCGAAGACCGTGAACGCGTCGAAACCCTGCGCCGGCAGGCTCTGCTGGCGAACGGCGCGGCGCGCTTCGACGCCGAATACCGGATCGTGCGCAAGAACGACGGCCAGGAACGCTGGATCCACGCGATCGGCCGCACGCTGTTCGACGAAGACGGCGCGCCGGTGCGCTTCATCGGCACCACCATCGACGTCACCGAAAGCAAGCAGATCGAGCAGCGCATCGTCGCCGCGTCCAAGCACGACATGCTGACCGGCCTGCCGAACCGGGCGCTGATCTACGAATACGGCGAGCGGGTGCTGGCGATGGCCGGACGGCTCGGGACGCAGGCGGCGATGCTGTTCATCGACCTCGACCGCTTCAAGCCGATCAACGACCAGTACGGCCACGAGACCGGCGACCGGGTGCTGCAGGAAGTGGCCGGCCGGATCGAGTCCTGCACCCGCAAGGGCGACATCATCGGCCGGCTCGGCGGCGACGAATTCCTCGCCATGCTGCCGTCGCTGGACGAGCCCGGCGGTGCGCAGACCGCCGCCGGGCACATCGTGCGGCTGCTGGCGCAGCCAGTGCGCGTCGGCGAGGTCGAGCATTCGATTTCCTGCTCGATCGGCATCAGCCTGTTTCCCGACCATGCACCGGACATCGACGGCCTGGTGCGCGCGGCGGACCTGGCGATGTATGCGGCGAAGAACAGCGGCCGCAACAACTGGCAGCTCTACAGCGATGCGCTGGAGCGGGAATACCACGAGCGCTCGCAGCTCGAGGCGCGCCTGCGCGAGGTGGTCAACCGCAACCGCCTGTACCTGCTGTACCAGCCGATCGTCGATCTCGAAACCGAGGACGTCATCGGCGTCGAAGCGCTGGTCCGGATGCCGTCCGTCGGCGACTGCGTGCATTCGGCCAGCCAGTTCATCCCGGTGGCGGAATCGGCCGGCCTGATCGGCCGGATGGGAAGCTGGGTGGTCGAAGAAGCCTGCCGCCAGCATCGGCGCTGGCGCGAACAGGGCCTGCCGCCGCTGCGCATGTCGATCAACGTCTCGCCGCTGCAGTTCCGGGAAAAGCACTTCGCCCGACACCTGATCGCCGCGGTGCAAAGCGCCGGCGCCGACACCGGCTGCGTAGAGATCGAGGTCACCGAGAGTACGGTAATGGAAAATCTCGCGCAGACGATCGACACATTGCGCGCCCTGAAGGACAGCGGCATCCGGGTCGCGCTGGACGACTTCGGCACCGGCTACTCCAGCCTCAGCCAGCTTGCCAGCCTGCCGCTGGACCGCCTCAAGATTGACCGGACCTTCGTCGCACGGCTGCACGAGGACGCGCCGAGGAAGGCGATCGTCGAGATGATCATCGCGCTCGGCAAGACGCTGCGCCTGGACGTGATCGGCGAAGGCATCGAAACCGAAGACGATCTGGAACGGCTGCGCGGACTGGGTTGCGAAGGCGGCCAGGGTTACCTGTTCACCGAACCGCTCGATGCCGACGCGTTCGTCGACTGGTACCGCGACCGGCGGCTTGCCGGCGCGCCGGGAAGATGGCGCAGCCGTTCGGCGCGCTAAAGTCTGTCAGTGAATGGCTCGGGTCACTGACACGCCCAGGAAGCGCGACCGTCTTCCGCCCTGGTTCAGGGGCCGCAGCGTATTCCCGTCCGCGGCATCGACGCGTTCGTGAAACGGAACGCCGCCGCGCAGCGTCGGCTGGGCGGCGGCGTTTCGGGCGGTTGCCGGCGAATCAGCGTTGCCCGATCCGGTCGCAGACCGCCTTCGTCACCTGCGCGGTGGTCGCCTTGCCGCCGAGGTCCGGCGTATGCAGCCCGCTGGCGGTGACGTCCTCGATCGCGCGCATCAGCGTCGCGGCGGCGTCATGCTCGCCGAGGTGCTCCAGCATCATCGACGCGGTCCAGAAAGTCGCGATCGGATTCGCCACGCCCTTGCCGGTGATGTCGAAGGCCGAGCCGTGGATCGGCTCGAACATCGACGGGAAGGTCCGCTCCGGGTTCAGGTTGGCGGTCGGGCCGATGCCCAGGCTGCCGGACAGCGCGGCGGCCAGGTCGGACAGGATGTCGGCGTGCAGGTTGGTCGCGACGATGGTGT
>JBQCGO010000047.1:0-11693 GCA_051955575.1 Burkholderiaceae bacterium | reverse complement strand
GCCTGATCCATCGTCACGTCGCGCAGCAGATGGTCGAGCAGCCGGTTCTTGTGCGACAGGTCGTCGACGAAATGCACGCGCTGCTGGATGTTTTCATGCTTGGTCGCGGAGCCGGCGATCTGGATCGTCAGCGGCTCCTTCGTGATCCGGCGTGCCATGTTGCCGACCACGCCGTCGAGCGTGGCGGAGAACAGCATCGTCTGGCGCGTGTCGGGCGTCGCATCGACGATCTTCTCGATGTCGTCGATGAAGCCCATGTCCAGCATGCGGTCGGCTTCGTCGAGCACCAGCACCTGCAATTGCGAGAAATCGATCTTGCCGGACTCCATGTGGTCGATCAGCCGGCCCGGCGTCGCAACCAGGATTTCCGGGTTGCGCGACAGCAGCTGCATCTGCTTCGGATACGGCATGCCGCCGAGGATCGATACCGCCTTCACGCGCTTCATGTGCGCGCCGTACTTGTCGGTCGCGGTGGTGACCTGCAGCGCAAGTTCGCGGGTCGGGGTCAGCACCAGCATCTTCGGCTGGGCCGGGCGGAAGCGCGGCCGCTCGCCGCGGGCGCGCGCCGACTGTTGTTCCTGGTTGGGAGTCTTGCCCGCCGCAACCGCCTGCTCGGACGCGAAACGATGCAGCGCCGGCAGCATGAAGGCCGCGGTCTTGCCCGAACCCGTCTGCGACGACACCAGCAGATCCTTGCCCTCGATGGCGGCAGGGATCGCCTGCGCCTGTACCGCCGTCGGCTCGGTGTAGCCGGCATCGGCGAGCGCCCTGAGGATGGACGCGTGCAGTCCTAGTGCTTCAAAAGTCATTGTGTTCTTCCGTCAAATCGGCGCTGCTGCGTTTCATCGGAAACGGCAGGAGCGCGGGAATGCAACGCCAGCCAACGAATAGCGGAGAAAAATCTACGAGACTCGGGGGAGTCGGAGAAATTTCGGCACAAAAGCTTTGCGCCGGATCGGTGCGGAGGAATCGGCACCAGGAGGGCGGGAGGGCTTTATCGGGTTGCGAAGGGCTCGCGGTGCTGCTTGGTCTTGCGCGCTCTGGAACGCGCAAGACCGCTATTGTACCTCGAATGCTGTGGACGCATACAGTCTTTTTGCGGTGCAGCGTCGAACGCCTGTTTCTTTCGGGAACGAGGGCTATTCGGCGATGCCGCCGACCACGTTCGAGAAGCCGGCATCGACGTAGGTGATCTCGCCGGTGATGCCGCCGGCAAGGTCAGACAGCAGGAAAGCGGCGGCGTTGCCGACGTCGTCGATCGTCACGTTGCGGCGTAGCGGCGCGTTCGCCGCGACGAAGCCGAGGATCTTGCCGAAGCCCTTGATGCCGCTGGCGGCCAAGGTCTTGATCGGGCCGGCCGAGATGCCGTTGACGCGCACGCCCTTCGGGCCAAGCGCTTCGGCGAGGTAGCGCACGCTGGCTTCCAGCGACGCCTTCGCCAGTCCCATCGTGTTGTAGTTCGGCACCATCCGGAGCGAACCGAGGTAGGTCAGCGTCAGCAGCGCGGAATTCTTCTTCAGCAGCGGCTGGGCAGCCTTGGCCATCGCCGGGAAGCTGTAGGCGGAGATGTCGTGGGCGATCTTGAAGCCTTCGCGGGAGAAGCCTTCAAGGAAGTCGCCGGCGATTGCTTCCGACGGCGCAAAGCCGATCGCATGGACCAGGCCGTCGAGCCGGTCCCAGGACTTGCCGAGGTCGGCGAACAGCGCCTCGATCTGTTCGTCGCTGGAGACGTCGCAATCGAAGATCAGGTCGCTGCCGAATTCCTTCGCGAAGCCGGTGATCCGGTCGCGGAAGCGCTCGCCGACGTAGGTGAACGCGAGTTCGGCGCCTTCGCGGTGGCAGGCCTTGGCGATGCCGTAGGCGATTGAGCGGTTGGACAGCAGGCCGGTGATCAGGATCTTCTTGCCTTGCAGGAATGCCATGGGGTCTCCAGTCGGGGTTCGGGCCGCGCGGACGGGCGCGGCGGGCGGAAGGTTCGGTCGGAAGATTCGTCGGCGAACAGGCCGAAGCGCGAGATTGTAGGCGTTGACAACACCGGCAGCAACCGCCGGACCGTTTGTCCGCTCGCGGCCCGCGGCAGGGCCTTTCGGTAGAATAGGCCGCTCCCTTCGTGTCGCCCGGCCTCCGCGGCGCGCACCCATCGGCAACGCTATCGCATGGCACACCGTTTCCTGATCCGCGTCGTCCTCGCCTTCGCCGCGCTCGCTTCCCTCGCTGCCGGCCATGACGCTTCCGCCGCGCACGCATTCTCGCTGTACGGCATCCCCAAGTACCCGCCCGGCTTCACCCACTTCGGCTACGTCAATCCGGATGCGCCGAAGGGCGGCGAGCTGTACCTCGCCAACCCGGACCGGCGCACCAGCTTCGACAAGTTCAACCCGTTCTCGCTCAAGGGCGTGGCCGCCGCCGGCGTCGCCGCGCTGATGTTCGAGACGCTCGCGGTCGGCTCGCAGGACGAGACGGCGACGATGTACGGCCTCCTGGCCGACGACATGACGCTGGCGCCGGACCGGCTGTCGATGACCTTTCACCTGAACCCGAAGGCGCGCTTCAACAACGGCGACCCGGTGACCGCCGACGATGTGAAATATTCGTTCGACACGCTGGTGCAGAAGGGCGCGCCGCAGTTCAAGTCGATCTTCGCAGACGTGAAGCAGTGCGTGGTGCTCGACCGCAGCACGGTGCGCTTCGACTTCGCGCGCCTGAACCACGAACTGCCGCTGATCGTCGGCGGCGTGCCGGTGTTCTCGCGCAAGTGGGCGGCCGGCACGCCGTTCGACAACATCCAGCTGCAGCCGCCGATCGCCAGCGGGCCGTACCTGATCGACCAGTACGACGTCGGCCGCTCGATCAGCTACCGCCGCGATCCGCACTACTGGGGCGACGACGTGCCGAGCCGGCGCGGCATGTTCAACTTCGGCCGCATCGTCTACCGCTTCTACAAGGACGACGTCGCGCGGCTGGAAGCGTTCAAGGCCGGCGAGTTCGACGTCAACGTCGAATACAGCGCGAAGAACTGGGCTCGCAGCTACACCGGCCCGAAGTTCGCCAGCGGCGAGATCGTCAAGCGCGAGTTCGCGCATTCGAACGGCGCCGGCATGCAGGGCTTCGTCATGAACCTGCGGCGGTCGCAGTTCCAGGACATCCGGGTGCGGCAGGCGCTCGGCCTGGCGCTCGATTTCGAGTGGATGAACCGGCAGCTGTTCTACAACCAGTACAAGCGCATCTACTCGTTCTTCAACAACAGCGACATGGCCGCCACCGGCCTGCCGTCGTCGGGTGAGCTGGCGCTCTTGGCGCCGCTGCGCGACAAGGTCGACCCGCGCGTGTTCGGTCCGGCGCCGATCCCGCCGCGCACCGATCCGCCGTCGTCGCTGCGCGCCAACCTGCTGGCCGCGCGCGAGCTGCTGCGCCAGGCCGGCTGGACCTACCGCGACGGCGCGCTGCGCAACGCCCGGGGCGAGCCGCTGACGTTCGAGATCCTCGACGACCAGTCGGCGCTGTCGCGCATCATCACCGTCTACATCCGCAACCGGGAAAGGCTCGGCATCCGCGTGACGCAGCGCACCGCCGACTACGCGCTGGTGCAGAAGCGGATGGAGGAATTCGACTTCGACATGACCAGCATCCGCTTCCCTGACGTGACCACGCCGGGCAACGAGCTGTTCGACATGTTCGGTTCGAAAGCCGCCGACGAGAAGGGCTCGAACAACGTCTGGGGCCTGAAGGACGCGGTGGTCGACGCGCTGGTGGAAAAGCTGGTCGCGGCGACCACGCGGCCGGACCTGGTGGCCGCGGCGCGCGCGCTGGACCGGGTGCTGCTGAACAAGTACATCGTGGTGCCGCACTGGTATTCGTCGACGCACCGCGTCGCCTACCGCAACCGTTTCGGCATGCCGACGGTGCCGCCGCTGTACTACCAGGCGGACCCGTACGTGATCTCGATGTGGTGGCAGAAGGCGCCGCGGTGACGCGGTAATGACGCCACGATGAACGACCCGACGAGGAGGGCGGCATGAATCTCTGGAGCTACATCGCGCGGCGGCTGCTGCTGATGATCCCGACGCTGTTCGGCGTCATCGCGATCACTTTCGCGGTGATCCAGTTCGTGCCCGGCGGCCCGGTGGAGCAGGCGCTGATCGAGCTGAAGGGGCAGGTCGGCGCCGGCGCGGCGTCCGGCCGCGGCGCCGGCGACTACCGCGGGCGGCAGGGCATCGACGCCGAGCGGATCAAGGAGATCAAGGCGCTGTACGGCTTCGACAAGCCGCCGCTGGAGCGCTTCTGGCAGATGCTGAAGGGCTTCGCCCGCTTCGACCTCGGCCGCAGCTTCTATCACCATGCCGACGTCTGGGAGCTGGTGAAATCCAAGCTGCCGGTGTCGATCAGCATCGGCATGTGGACTTTCTTCCTGACCTATCTCGTCTCGATCCCGCTCGGCATCGCCAAGGCGGTGCGCGAGGGCAGCCGCTTCGATTCCGCGACCAGCCTGCTGGTGCTGGTCGGCTATTCGATCCCCGGCTTCGTGCTCGGTGTGTTCCTGCTGGTGCTGTTCGGCGGCGGCAGTTTCCTGTCGTGGTTCCCGCTGCGCGGCCTGACTTCGGACGACTGGGAAACCCTGTCGCTGTTCGGCAAGGTGAAGGATTACCTCTGGCACATCGCGCTGCCGGTGACCGCGTCGGTCGCCGGATCGTTCGCGGTGATGACGATGCTGACCAAGAACACCTTCCTCGAAGAGATCCGCAAGCAGTACGTGCTGACCGCGCGCGCCAAGGGCCTGAGCCAACGCGCGGTGCTCTACAAGCACGTGTTCCGCAACGCGCTGATCCCGCTGGTGACCGGCTTCCCGGCCGCGTTCATCGGCGCCTTCTTCGCCGGCAGCCTGCTGATCGAGACGCTGTTCTCGCTCGACGGCCTGGGTCTCTTGTCCTACGAATCGGTGGTGCGGCGCGACTACCCGGTGGTGATGGGAACGCTGTACCTCTTCACGCTGATCGGGCTGGTGGTGAAGCTGATCGGCGACCTGTGCTACGTCTGGGCCGATCCGCGCGTTCAGTTCGAGAGCCTGTCGCGATGAGCGCCGTACCTCTCACGCCGGCCATCGCCGCGCCGGTTTCGGTATCGCCGCGGCGCCGGCTCTGGCTGCGCTTCGAGGCCAACCGGCGCGGCTACTGGAGCCTGGTGATTTTCGTCGTGCTGTTCGTCGTCAGCCTGCTGGCCGAGTTCCTGTCCAACGACCGGCCACTGATCGCGCGCTACAACGGCGAGATCGTGTTCCCGGTGTTCAAGGACTACTCGGAAAAGCGCTTCGGCGGCGACTTCGACACGCCGGCCGACTACCTCGACCCGTTCATCGAGAAGCAGTTCAGGAAGGGCGGCAACTGGGCGATCTACCCGCCCAACCGCTACCACTACGACACGATCAATTATTTCGCGCCGTCGCCGAACCCGGCGCCGCCGTCGCGCGAGAACTGGCTCGGCACCGACGACCGCGGGCGCGACGTGGTCGCGCGGCTGCTGTACGGCTTCCGCATCTCGGTGCTGTTCGGCCTGGCGCTGACTGCGACCGGCGTGCTGCTCGGCCTGCTCACCGGCGCGGTGCAGGGCTATTTCGCCGGGCGCACCGACCTGCTGTTCCAGCGTGTCATCGAGATCTGGGGCTCGATGCCCGAGCTGTACCTCTTGATCATTTTTTCGTCGATCTTCGAGCCGAGCATCGGCCTGCTGCTGGTGCTGCTGTCGCTGTTCGGCTGGATGGGCCTGTCCGACTACGTGCGCGCCGATTTCCTGCGCAACCGCAACCTCGAATACGTGCAGGCGGCGCGCGCGCTCGGCCTGTCCAGCGGCCAGATCATCTGGCGCCACGTGCTGCCCAACAGCATGACCTCGGTGGTCACCTTCCTGCCGTTCCGGATGAGCGGCGCGATCCTCGCGCTGACCAGCCTCGACTTCCTCGGTCTCGGCGTACCGCCGCCGACACCGAGCCTCGGCGAGCTGCTGGCGCAGGGCAAGAACAACCTCGATGCCTGGTGGATCGCGGTGTCGACCTTCGCGGTGCTGACGATCACGCTGCTCCTGCTGACCAACATCGGCGATGCGCTGCGCAACGCGCTAGACGTGCGGAGGCGCGCATGAGCCTGCTCGCTGTCGACAACCTGCGCGTCGCGTTCGGCGAACGCGCGGTAGTGCACGACGTCAGCTTCTCGATCGCGCCGGGCGAGAAGTTCGCGCTGGTCGGCGAGTCGGGTTCCGGCAAGACGGTGACCGCGCTGTCGGTGCTGCGGCTGAACCATGATGCGCGCTACGGCGGCAGCATCCGGTTCGACGGGCAGGACGTGCTGACGAAGAGCGAGGCCGCGCTGCGCGCGTTGCGCGGCAAGGATGCGGCGATGATCTTCCAGGAGCCGATGACCGCGCTGAACCCGCTGTTCACCGTCGGCAACCAGATCGCCGAAGTGCTGATGCTGCACGAGGGCTTGAGCGCGAAGGCCGCGGCCAACCGCGCGGTGGCGCTGCTGGACAAGACCGGCATTCCCGAGCCGGCGCGGCGCGCGCTCGCGTATCCGCACCAGCTCTCGGGCGGCCAGCGGCAGCGCGCGATGATCGCGATGGCGCTGGCCTGCCGGCCGAAGCTGCTGATCGCCGACGAGCCCACCACCGCGCTCGACGTCACGATCCAGGCGCAGATCCTCGCGCTGCTGGACGATCTGCAGCGCGAGGAAAACATGGCGGTGCTGATGATCACGCACGACCTGAACCTGGTACGGCATTTCGCCGACCGGGTCGGCGTGATGCAGCAGGGCCGGCTGATCGAGACCGCGCCGACCGCGGAACTGTTCGCCCATCCGCGCGAGCCGTACACGCGCGCGCTGCTGGCCAGCCGGCCGGAACGCATGGTCGAACCGGTGGCTGCCGGCGCGCCGCCGCTGCTGGAAGCGTCGCAGGTGCGCTGCCGCTTCGCGATCCCGCGCGGCTGGTTCCGGCACACGGATTTCGTCGCGGTCGACCATGCCGACCTACATGTTGCGCGCGGCGAGACGCTGGGAATCGTCGGCGAATCGGGCTCGGGAAAATCCACGCTCGGGCTGGCGCTGCTGCGGCTGTCGGCGGCCCGGGTCGACGGGCGCGTGACGTTCGAGGGCAACGACCTCCTGACCATGCCGTTGTCGGCGCTGCGGCCGCTGCGCGCGCGGATGCATATCGTGTTCCAGGATCCGTTCGCGTCGCTGTCGCCGCGCCGCACGATCGAGCAGATCGTCGGCGAGGGGCTGGCGCTGCATCGTCCGGGCCTGTCGCGCGAGGCGCTGCGGCGCGCGGTCGCCGACGCGCTGGCCGAAGTCGGCCTGCCGGCCGACGCGCTGCCGCGCTACCCGCACGAGTTCTCCGGCGGCCAGCGTCAGCGGATCGCGATCGCGCGCGCGCTGGTGCTGGAGCCGGACCTGCTGGTGCTGGACGAGCCGACCTCGTCGCTCGACGTGTCGGTACAGCGGCAGGTGCTGCAACTGCTGTCGGAGCTGCAGCGCCGGCACGGCATCGCCTATCTTTTCGTCAGCCACGACCTCGCGGTGATCCGCGCGGTCGCGCATCGGGTGATGGTGATGCAGAACGGGAAGGTGGTGGAATCGGGGCCGACCGAGCAGGTGCTGACGCACCCGGTCCATCCGTACACGCAGCGGCTGATCGCTGCGGCGCACTTCGCGGCGGCGGACGACGCGGCCGCCGAAGCCGCGTCGTAGAAAATTTCAGGGAAGGGAAGCGCCGGCCCGAGAAGAAAGGCCGGAACGAAGGAACGGAAGCCGGTCAGCGTCCGGCGAGGACGATCGAGTTGCCGTGGCGCGCGGCGGTCTTCGTGGCGGATTTCTTCGAGGCGACGTGCTTGGTCGAGCCGCCGCTCTTCGCCGCCACCCGGTGCCGGGATGCGGCATGGCCGTGCGAGGACGCCTTCGGCGTGCCGGCCGACGCCATCCGTGTGGCGACGCTCAGGTGCAGGCTCTGCCCGCTGCGCACCGCGTCGCCGCGCAAGCCGTTCCACTGGCGGATGTCGGCCACGGTGACGTGGTAGCGGTGCGCGATCGCCGACAGCGTGTCGTGGCGGCCGACGCGCACGGTGATGCGGCGCGTTTCGGGTGCGTCCGGCACCATCGCCAGCTTGGCGTTCTCGACCAGTTCCGGCGCGATGTCTTCCTCGGCCGCGCCGGCAGGTTTCGGCACCAGGATGGTCGAGCCGGCGGCGAGGTGCATCCGCGGCGGGATGTGGTTCACTTCGCGGATCACTTCCGGGGTGGTGTGGAACTTGGCGGCGATGGTCTCGATCCGCTCACGCGCGCTGTGCACCGTGTGCGCGGTCCAGGACGACAGCGCGTGGGTCCACTTGGCGATGTTGGCCTTGAACTTCTGCGCGTTGCTCTGCGGGAGCAGGATCTGCGTCTCGTCGCCGCCGGCGATCACCGGGCGGTTGAACTGCGGGTTCAGCGCCTTGAATTCCTCGACCGACAGTTCGGCCAGTTGCGCGGCGACCTTGATGTCGATGTCGCGCGTCTTGCCGATGGTGACGAAGTAGGGCTGGTTGTCGACCTTCGGCAGTGCGACGTTGTAGCGCTCCGGCGCGGCGATGATGTTCTTGACCGCCTGCAGCTTCGGCACGTAGTTGCGCGTCTCGGCCGGCATCAGCGGCGACAGGCTTTCGAAATCAGTGGGCTTGCCGGCGGCGCGGTTCCTGTTGATCGCGCGCTGCACCGAGCCTTCGCCCCAGTTGTAGGCGGCCAGCGCGAGCTGCCAGTCGCCGAACATGTCGTACAGCTTTTGCAGGTAAGTGAGCGCGGCGTCGGTGGACGCCAGCACGTCGCGGCGGTCGTCCTTGAACACGCTCTGCTTCAGGTTGAAGTCTTGCGCGGTCGACGGGATGAACTGCCACATGCCGGCCGCCTTGGCGCTCGACAGCGCCTGCGGGTTGAACGCGGACTCGATGAACGGCAGCAGCGCCAGCTCGGTCGGCATGTGCCGCTTCTCGAGTTCCTGCACGACGTGGAACAGGTAGAGCGAGGCGCGGGTGGTGGCGCGCTGGATGTAGTCGGGCCGCGCGACGTACCACTCGGTCTGCGCGGTCACCAGCGGGTTGTCGAGGTCGGGGATGCCGAAGCCGTTGCGGATGCGCGCCCAGATGTCCACTTCCTCCATCGACAGGATGCCCGCATCCGGATCGTTCGGATCGAACATGTTGAACGTGCGGGAGTAGAACGAAATGTCGTTGGCGTGGACGGCGAGCGGCGCGGACAGCGCCAGCATGGAGGCGAGAATGATTGTTCTTGGATGCGGGCGGGGCATGTATTCACGCTCGGGTTACCGGCCCGGAGTCTTGCAGAAACCTGCGGAAGGCCGTGGTAATGAACAAGACTCGCCGGAGCGAGCAGTGAATGAATCTAACCCGGAGTGTACGTAAGGCTGTTTTGTGTCGTCAAGGAAAACCATTAATTCATGACAATGCGCTAAGCATTTGATTCACATCAAAATTGTTCCCGGTTTTCAGAAGTTGTTTTTCCATTCTCGCAGCGCCGCGAAAACGCCGGTCCGGCCCGGTCCATGCCGTCGCCCCGCGGCCTGCAACGCCGTTTCGATCGCCGGTTCGCCGGCTCTGAGGAAGGGATTCGTGGCGCGCTCGAGGCCGATGGTCGACGGCACGGTCGGCTCGTCGCGTTCGCGCATCCGGGTCGCCTCGTCCAGACGCGCCGCCAGCGCGTCGTTGTCCGGATCGGCCGCGCGCGCGAAGCGCAGGTTCGACAGCGTGTATTCGTGCGCGCAGTAGACCAGCGTGTCGGCCGGAAGCGCGGCCAGCTTGTCGAGCGAGGCGAGCATCTGCGCCGGCGTGCCTTCGAACAGCCGGCCGCAACCGCCGGCAAACAGGGTGTCGCCGCAGAACAGCCATCCCTCGTGCGGCGCGTAATAGGCGATGTGGCCACGCGTGTGGCCCGGCACGTCGAGCACTTGCAGCGACAGCGACGGATGCTCGATCAAGACGGCGTCGCCTTCGCCGACGCGCCGCGTGACGCCGTCGATGCGCTCGCCGCGCGGCCCCCACACCGGCACGTCGTAGCGCTCGCGCAGCGCCGGCACGCCGCCCGCGTGGTCAGCGTGGTGATGAGTCAGTAGAATAGCGGTCAGGGTCAGCGCATGGGCCGACAGCGCCGACAGGATCGGCGCCGCATCCCCCGGATCGACCGCCACGGCGTGGGCGCCATCATGGACCAGCCACAGATAATTGTCCCGGAACGCCGGAACGGCCAGTGCGTGCAGCGACCCATGCAGCGACCGGTTCGACGCGGACGACGCCTCCGACGCAGGATTCATGACGGACTCTCCTGATCAAAAAATCATTATATCGCTCGGCTCCTGGCTCGAAACGCCGGTCGGCAGCTGCGTGCGCGAGTGGGAGCAGGAGCGCCTGAATGCGCTGACCGCCGACATCTTCGGCTTCAACGCGATCCAGATCGGGCTGCCGCAACTGAACACGCTGGAAGCGAACCGGATGCCCAACAAGTGGCTGACGGACACCGCGTCGAACGCGACCGAAGACGGGGCGCGGCCGGTTGTGGTGGTGCACGACTTTGCCGAACTGCCGTTCGCTACCCAGAGCCTCGATCTCGTGGTGCTGCCGCACGTGCTGGAGTTCGCCGCCGAGCCGCACCAGGTGCTACGCGAGGTGGAGCGGGTGCTGCGGCCGGAAGGGCAGGTGATCGTCTGCGGCTTCAATCCGGCCAGCCTCTGGGGCATGCGCCAGGCCGCGGCCCGCGTCTCGGGCGCGCATTTCCTGCCGCAGGACGGCGAGCTGATCCGGCTGCCGCGGCTGAAGGACTGGCTCAAGCTCCTGAACATGGAAGTCAACCGCGGCTACTTCGGCTGCTACAAGCCGCCGTGCCGCACCGAGAAATGGCTCGGCCGCTTCCATTTCATGGAAAATGCCGGCGATCGCTGGTGGCCGTCGTTCGGCGCGGTCTACATCGTGCAGGCGATCAAGAGGGTCAAGGGGATGCGTCTGATCGGGCCGGTCTGGAGCAAGCGGGTCGCGAAGGCGGCCAAGGGCGCGCCGGTCACCAACAGCATTCATCAACACAAACCACACAAACAGTAGGCAGAGGGCAGAGCAGGCAGCATGAGTATCGTGGAGATTTACACCGACGGGGCGTGCAAGGGCAACCCCGGCCCCGGCGGCTGGGGCGCGTTGCTGGTATCCGGCGGCGCGGAGAAGGAATTGTTCGGCGGCGAACGCAACACCACCAACAACCGGATGGAACTGCGCGCGGTGATCGAGGCGCTCGGCGCGCTGACGCGGCCGTGCGACGCGGTGGTGCATACCGACAGTCAGTACGTGCAGAAGGGGATCAGCGAATGGATCCATGGCTGGAAGGCGCGCGGGTGGAAGACCGCGGCGAAGGAGCCGGTGAAGAATGCGGACCTGTGGCAGGCGCTGGATGCGGCGAGGGCGCAGCACCGCATCGAGTGGCGCTGGGTCAAGGGTCATGCCGGGCATCCCGGCAACGAGCGCGCCGACCGGCTCGCCAATCGCGGCGTGGCCTCGATCATGCAATCCGCGCGCTGACCGGCGCGCGCCAACCGGAATCCCCAGCATGCGACAGATCGTCCTCGACACCGAAACCACCGGCCTGAACCCGCGCTCCGGCGACCGCATCATCGAGATCGGC
>JBQCGO010000046.1:0-8044 GCA_051955575.1 Burkholderiaceae bacterium | reverse complement strand
GGGCAGACACCCATTTGCTCGCATGCGGAGCGTAACGGACGTGGCTGACGCCGCCTGAAAAGAAAAAAGCCCCTTGCGGGGCTTTTGTTCTTGGCGGAGACGGAGGGATTCGAACCCTCGATACAGGTTTAAGCCCGTATGCTTCCTTAGCAGGGAAGTGCCTTCGACCTCTCGGCCACGTCTCCACGCTTCGTGCAGCGAGGCCGCTGCAAGGCCTCGCATCATAGCGGCTCGGGGAGCATCGGTCAATCAAGCGGACCAATGCGTGTGCGATCGATCAGGCGGTTTCGAGTCCGAACGCCTTGTGCAGCGCGCGTACTGCGAGTTCCATGTACTTCTCGTCGATCAGCACCGAGATCTTGATCTCGGAAGTCGAGATCATCTGGATATTGACGTTCTCTTCCGACAGCGTGCGGAACATCTGCGACGCAATGCCGACGTGGCTGCGCATGCCCACGCCGACCACCGATACCTTCGACACCTTGGCGTCGCCGACGATGCGCGCCGCGCCGATGTGCTCGCGCACGCTGCGTTCCAGCACGTCCATCGCCTTCGCGTAGTCGCCGCGCGGCACGGTGAACGTGAAGTCGGTCCGGCCCTCGACCGACTGGTTCTGGATGATCATGTCGACTTCGATGTTGGCCTCGGCGACCGGTCCCAGGATCTGGAAGGCGATGCCCGGCCGGTCCGGCACGCCCATCACGGTGATCTTCGCCTCGTCGCGGTTGAACGCGATGCCGGTGATCGTGGCTTGTTCCATCTGTGTGTCTTCCTCGAACGAAATCAGGGTGCCGGAAGCAGCTTCCTCTTCCAGCGGCATGAGCGGGTCGGTCAGCGACGACAGCACGCGCGTCGGCATCCGGTAGTTGCCGGCGAACTCGACCGAGCGGATCTGCAGCACCTTCGAGCCGAGCGACGCCATTTCCAGCATCTCCTCGAAGGTCACGGTCTTCAGCCGGCGCGCTTCCGACACGACGCGCGGGTCGGTGGTGTAGACACCGTCGACGTCGGTGTAGATCAGGCATTCGGCCGCCTTCAGCGCAGCCGCGACCGCGACCGCCGAGGTGTCCGAACCGCCGCGGCTGAGCGTGGTGATATTGCCCTCTTCGTCCCTGCCCTGGAAGCCGGTGATGATCACGATGCGGCCGGCGTCGAGGTCGGCGCGCACTTTTGCATCATCGATCGAGCGGATGCGCGCCTTGGTGAACGCCGAGTCGGTGACGATCGGCACCTGCCAGCCGGCGTAGGACACCGCCTGCTTGCCGATCTGCTGCAGCGCCATCGCCAGCAGCGCGACCGACACCTGCTCGCCGGTCGAGGCCAGCATGTCAAGCTCGCGCGGATCGGGCTGCGGCATGATCTCTTTCGCCAGGCCGATCAGGCGGTTGGTCTCGCCCGACATGGCGGACGGAACGACGACGATCTGGTGGCCGGCGTCGTGCCATTTGGCGACGCGCCGCGCGACATTCTTGATGCGCTCGGTGGAGCCCATCGAGGTGCCGCCGTACTTGTGGACGATCAGAGCCATGTTCGGAAAGAGGGAAAAGGAGCGAACAAAACAACCCGTCATTTTACCTTGTGCAGCGCAAGATGACAAGGATCGGGGCTTGCTCCGCGGCACGTTTCCGCCGCCCCGGCTTCCGCCCGGCCGTCCCGCTCAGCCCGCTAAACCACTATCCGCCGCCAGGGTTTCCCAGCGCAGCGCGATGCCGTTTTCCGGGACCGCATGCCGTATGTCGATGCCGATTCCGGCCGCGAAGACCAGGTCGGCGCCCGCGTACAGCAGCGGCAGGCGAGCGCGCTGCCATGGATCGATGCCCGCTTCCTGGTAAAGCGATTTCAAGGTCTTCGACGGCCGCCCGGGCGCCGGCTTGAGACGTTCGCCGCCGGCGCGCGCCACCAGGCGCAGCTCCCGCTCCATGAGGGCGGACTTGGGAAAGCCGATACCGCCGGCCGGCTCGAACACCAGCCGGCCCTGCCACGCCGGCACCGGCAGCGCCGGCTCGCCGCGCCAATGCAGCGCGATCGGCGGCGGCGCATCGAACGGCGGCGAGCGCGTCAGTCGCAACCGGTCGCGGAAGCGCACCAATTGCCAGCCGCCGATGGCGAAACACGGCCGGCCGTCCGGCGCCGCTTCGAGCAATTGCGTGCGCAGGTCCGCCAGCCGGGCGGCGCTCGGCGGCCGGATGCCCGCTTCCTGGAGCCAGTGGCGCAGCAGGTTGTCGACCCGATCGGGCGACAGCGCGCGCAGCGCCGGCACTTCGAGCGCACGGACATCGTCGGGCGCCGCGCAGGCAGCCAGGTCGATCCGCGCCAGATCGTCCAGCAAGCCCTGCGCCGACTGCAGGTGCCGCGCACTGCGCGCGATCGCCGCCGCCGCGCCGGGGAAATGTTGCGCGACGCCGGGCAGGAGATCGCGGCGCAACGCATTGCGCCGGTAGCGCAGGTCGGCGTTGGATTCGTCGTCGACATGCACGAGCCCGGCCGCGCCCGCCCGCGCCTCTAACGCCTCCCGGCTCAAGTCGAGAAACGGGCGGCCGAGCGCGATGTCCGGTCCCAGCAGCGGGTGCGCCGGCTGGAACGCCGCCATGCCCGACAGTCCGCGCAGGCCCGCGCCGCGGAACAGTTGCAACAGCAAGGTCTCGGCCTGGTCGTCGGAATGCTGCGCGGTCAGCAGCAGCGCGATTCCGCGTTCACGGCACAGCGTACCGAGCGCGGCATAGCGTTCGGCGCGCGCCGCTGCCTCGATGCCTCGACGATCGCCGGAAGCGATGCGCACGCTCGCGGTCGCGTAGCCGATGCCGGCGTCCGCCGCCGTCCGCCGGCAATGCGCTTCCCAGGCATCCGCGTGCGGACTGAGACCGTGATGCACATGGAGCGCATGGAATTCGATCGATCCGGATGGGTGGCGGCGCGCATAGCCGGCGCAGGCATCCAGCAGCACCGAGGAATCCAGGCCGCCGCTGAACGCGATGCCGACACGTCTGGGCAAAGCGGAGGCCGAAATGAAAACGCGCGCCAGAATCGCTTCCAGCGCGCGCTCGAAGTCCCGGTCCGGTCCGCCGCTATCCGCGGGCGCCGATTTCCTTGAACTTGCCATAGCTCATCAGCTTTTCGTGGCGCGCAGCCAGCAGTTCCGGCACCCGCATGCCCTGGAACTGCCGCAGCGTGTCGGCCAGCGCGCGCTTGAGCAGCGCCGCCATCTGCTTCGGGTCGCGGTGCGCGCCGCCGAGCGGTTCGTTGACGATCTTGTCGACCAGGTTCATCGCCTTCAGCCGGTGCGCGGTCAGGCCGAGCGCGTCGGCCGCCTCGGAAGCGCGGTCGGCGGTCTTCCAGAGGATCGACGCGCAGCCTTCCGGCGAGATCACCGAGTAGGTCGCGTACTGCAGCATCAGCACCGCGTCACCAACCGCGATCGCCAAAGCGCCGCCGGAGCCGCCTTCGCCGATGATGGTCGCGATCAGCGGCACTTTCAGTTCCGCCATCACGTAGAGATTGTGGCCGATCGCTTCCGACTGGCCGCGCTCCTCGGCGTCGATGCCGGGAAACGCGCCAGGCGTGTCGACGAAGGTGAAGATCGGCAGGCCGAACTTTTCGGCCAGCTTCATCAGCCGCATCGCCTTGCGGTAGCCCTCCGGCTTGGGCATGCCGAAGTTGCGCATCGCGCGCTCCTTGGTGTCGCGCCCTTTCTGATGACCGATCACCATGCAGGCCTGGCCGTTGAAGCGCGCCAGGCCGCCGACGATCGACAGGTCGTCCGCGTAGCTGCGGTCGCCGTGCAGTTCGTGGAAATCCGTGAAGATCTCGTTCACGTAATCCATCGTGTACGGACGTTGCGGATGGCGCGCGATCTGGGAGACTTGCCAGGGCGTGAGCTTGGCGTAGATTTCCTTCGTCAGCAGTTGGCTCTTCTTCGACAGCCGCTCGATCTCTTCCGAGATGTCGACCGCGGAGTCGTCCTGCACGAAACGCAGTTCCTCGATCTTCGATTCGAGATCGGCGATCGGCTGCTCGAAGTTCAGGAAGGTGGTCTTGCTCATGTTGTCCTTGTCGTCGCTGGCGTGAAGCCGGGCGCTCAATGGTCGGCGGGCGTCGGCTCCAGGCTTCGCCAGAGATACCAGGTGGCGACGGTGCGCCACGGTTCCCAGTTGGCCGCGACTTCCCGCGCGTCGCTGCGGGATACCGGTTCGCCGGCGAAGTAGTTCACGCTGATTCCCTTCAGCAGCCCGAGGTCGTCCAGGGGCAGGATATTCGGGCGGAGCAGATTAAATATCAAAAACATCTCCGCTGTCCAGCGGCCGATGCCACGGATCTGCACCAACTCGGCGATCACTTCCTCGTCGTCCATCTCGGCCCATTTTTCCGCATGCACGCGCCTGGCCTTGAAGTGATCGGCGAGGTCCAGGATGTACTCGGCCTTGCGTTTGGAAAGCCCGCAGGTTGCGAGATTGTCGACGCCGGCCTTCAACACCTGCGCCGGCGTGCATTTCGGACAGGCTGCGAGAAAGCGCTGCCAGACCGCGTCGGCCGCCTTGACCGAAATCTGCTGGCCGATGATGGAGCGCGCCAGCGTGGTGAACGGCTCGCCGCGGCCGACAAGGCAGAGGTCGCCGAACTGCGGTATCAGCTTGCGCAGGATGCGATCCCGCTTCATGAGTTCCGCTTTGGCGTCTTCCCAGTACGACGGGGCGCACTTGTCAACGCGTGGAAGAGAAGCCTTCATCGCGTTATGCCCTGCGCCACTCGGTGACGCCGCCCGGCTTGTCTTCCAGGACGATGCCTTGTGCCAGCAGTTCGCCGCGGATGCGATCCGCGGTCGCGAAATCCTTCGACTGTTTGGCGACGCGGCGTTGATCGATCAGCGCCTCGATATCTCCGGCCTCGGCTTCGTTGTCATTGCCGCCGACCGCGTGCAGGAATTCGCGGGGCGGCCGCTGGAGCAGGCCGATGGTCGCGCCGAATCCTTTCAGCAGTCGCCCGGCATGAACGACGTCGCCCTCGCCCGCGTTGATTTCCTTGGCCAACTGGAACAGCACGCGGAACGCGAGCGGCGTGTTGAAATCGTCGTTCAGCGCGTCGAAGAATTCACGCGCTGCCGGATCGCTCTCTGCCAGTTCGCGCAGCGTTTCGGCCGGATAAGCGGCCACGTCTTCCGGCAAGGCATCGAGCGCGGTGTACATGCGCGTCAATGCATGACGCGCATCGTCGAGGTGCGCGTCGGAATAATTCAGCGGGCTGCGGTAATGCGTGCGCAGGATGAAGAAGCGGATCACTTCCGCGTCGTAGACCTTCAGCACTTCGCGAATGGTGAAGAAGTTGCCGAGCGACTTCGACATCTTCTGGTTGTCGAGCCGCACGAAGCCGTTGTGCATCCAGTAGTTGACGAACGGCTCGCAATGGGCGCCTTCGGACTGCGCGATCTCGTTCTCGTGGTGCGGAAACTGCAGATCCTGGCCGCCGCCGTGGATGTCGAAATGCTCGCCGAGCAATTCGGTCGCCATCGCCGAGCACTCGATGTGCCAGCCCGGCCGGCCGGCGCCCCAGGGCGACGCCCACTTGGCTTCCTCCGGCTCGCTCGGCTTGGCGGCCTTCCAGAGCACGAAGTCGAGCGGATCGCGCTTATCGACGCTGACGTCCACGCGCTCGCCGGCACGCAAGTCGTCAAGCGACTTGCCCGATAGCTTGCCGTAACCGGGAAAGTCACGCACCGAGTAATTGACGTCGCCGGCATCGGTCCGGTACGCGAGGCCGTTTTCCTGCAGCTGCGCGATCATCCGTTGCATCTGCGGCACGTAGGCCGTCGCGCGCGGTTCCGCGTCGGGCCGCTCGACGCCGAGCGCGGCGGCGTCCTCGTTCATCGCCTTGATGAAGCGGTCGGTGAGCGCGCCGATCGATTCGCCGTTCTCGACCGCGCGCCGGATGATCTTGTCGTCGATGTCGGTGACGTTGCGCACGTAGGTGACGCGGTAGTCGAGCGCGCGCAGCCAGCGCTGCACCAGGTCGAACACCACCATCACGCGCGCATGGCCGAGGTGGCAATAGTCGTACACGGTCATGCCGCAGACATACAGCTTGGCGACGCCGGGTTCGATCGGCGTGAACACCTGCTTGTCGCGCGCAAGCGTGTTGTAGATTTTCAGGGCACTCATGAAAGACGGTCCGGTTCGGCGAAGGTCGTTATTGTATTGATTTGCTGCCGAAGCGACGGGCTCAGGGGCTGTCCCCGGGCTGCGTGACGTCGATGCAACAAGCTCGCCGGCCCCCTGTTGCGGGAAGGGACTTTGCTAGAATGGATTTTTCCGCGAAGTATATAACACCGAGAAAAATTCATGGCTCCGTTCCCGCTCCCACCCTCCTCCCCGCGTGCCTTTTCGCGAGGCGCCGCCGCGCTGTGCGCCGGTCTCGTGGTGCTGCTGATTCACTCGCCCGCGGCGCGCGCGGACGATGCCGGGGATGTCGCCACGCTGATGCGGGCGGGCCGCCTGGCCGATGCGCAGGCGCTCGCCGAAAACCGGCTGGCGCAGCAGCCGAAGGATGCGCGCCTGCGCCTGCTGCGCGGCATGATCCTCGCGCAGCAGAACAAGCCGGCCGAAGCCATCACGGCCTTCCGCAAGATGACTGAGGATTTCCCGGATCTGCCCGAACCGTACAACAACCTCGGTGTGCTGCTCGCCAACGCGGGAGAGATCGACAAGGCGCGCGCCGCCTTCGAACTCGCGATCCATCTCCGTCCCTCGTATGCCGCCGCGCAGGAAAATCTCGGCGACCTCTATGCACGGCTTGCAAGCCGGGCCTACGACAAGGCGGCGGAACTGGATTCGACGAATGCGGCGGTGCGCGCGAAATCGGCCGCGCTGCGTCCGATCGCCGGCCCGGCGAGGGCTTCCTCGGCATCGGTAGTTCCGGCCGTCGCCGTTGCTGACAAGACGGCGCCGAAACATTAGATAGACTGCGCTTCCCGTTGCGCTAGAGCGCAGCCACTCGTTCTTCCTTGAAGGTATTCCGCATGAATTTTTCCCGCCGCCATTTCCTCGCCTGCGCCGCATTCGCGGTCGGCGCTGCCGCCTTGCCCGCCCTTGCCGCCGAGGCACCGCGGGTCTTGTTGAAGACCAGCCTGGGCGACATCGTCCTCCAGCTCGACCCGGAGAAAGCGCCGAAGACGGTCGATAACTTTCTGGAGTACGTGAAGGCCGGTCAGTACGACGGCACGATTTTCCACCGCGTCATCGACGGTTTCATGATCCAGGGCGGCGGTTTCGACAAGGACATGCACGAGAAGCCGACCCGCCCGCCGATCCCGAACGAGGCGAAGAACGGCTTGCGCAACGCGCCGTACACCGTAGCGATGGCGCGCACCGCCGATCCGAACTCGGCGACCGCGCAGTTCTTCATCAACGTCGGCAACAACCGCTTCCTCGACTACCCCGGTCAGGACGGCTGGGGCTACGCGGTGTTCGGCAAGGTAGTCAAGGGCCAGGACGTGGTCGACAAGATCCGCCAGGTCGAGACCAAAAGCGCCGGCATGTACCAGGACGTGCCGGTCAAGCCCGTCGTCATCGAGTCGGCATCCATCGTAAAATAGCGGTTGTCTTTCATGCATCGTCGGCGGCGTGCAACGCTTCGCTCGGTGCGTGCCCCATCCGCTCCATTTGACGAGGAATGCCATGGCTGTCCTGCTGACCACCAATCAAGGCAACATCAAGATCGAACTGAATGCCGACAAGGCGCCGAAGACGGTCGAAAATTTTCTGAATTACGTCAAGTCCGGCCATTACGACGGCACCGTCTTCCACCGGGTGATCGACGGCTTCATGATCCAGGGCGGAGGCTTCGAACCCGGCATGAAGCAGAAGCCGGCGCGCAATACCGTCGAGAACGAGGCCAAGAACGGCCTGAAGAACGACGCCTACTCGGTCGCGATGGCTCGCACGTCGGACCCGCACTCGGCGTCGGCGCAATTCTTCATCAACGTGAAGAACAACGCCTTTCTCGACTACCCGGGCCAGGATGGTTGGGGTTACACCGTGTTCGGCAAGGTGGTCGA
>JBQCGO010000045.1:0-6991 GCA_051955575.1 Burkholderiaceae bacterium | reverse complement strand
GCACCCCGCGAAGGGAGCGGCCCGCGTTGCCGGGCAACGGCAAATCAGCGGTTGGCCCGGATGAAGGCCGCGATCTTCGGTTCGACGATCTCGCGCCAGCGGCGACCCGAGAAGATGCCATAGTGGCCGCACTTCGGCGCGGTGAAATGCTGTTTCTTCGACGCCGGGATCGCGCTGCAGAGATCATGCGCCGCCTGCGTCTGGCCGAGCCCCGAAATGTCGTCCAGCTCGCCCTCGATGGTAAACAGCGCCACCGTTTTGATGTCCTGCGGACGCACGCGCTTGCCTTCGACGTCCCAGGTGCCCAGCGGCAGCCGGCATTCCTGGAACACGGTCTTGATGGTTTCGAGGTAGTAGTCGGCCGGCATGTCGAGCACCGCGTTGTACTCGTCGTAGAACTTGCGATGCTCCTCGGCCGATTCGTTGTCGCCTTCGCGCAGGTGCAGGTAGAAGTCCCAGTGACTCTGCGCATGGCGGCGCGGGTTCATTGCGACGAAGCCGGCATGCTGCAGGAAGCCCGGGTAGACCTTGCGGCCGAAGCCGGGGTAGTTCGCCGGCACGCTGTAGATGACGTTGTTCTCGAACCAGGAAAACGGTTTCTCGGTGGCGAGATTGTTGACCTGGGTCGGCGATTTGCGCGGGTCGATCGGTCCGCCCATCATCGTCATGCTCTTCGGCAGCTTCGGATCGTTGTCGCTGGCCATCAGCGCGATCGCCGCCAGCACCGGCACCGTCGGCTGGCAGACCGAGATCACGTGGACGTCGGGACCGAGACGGCGGATGAAATCCTGCACGTAGTAAACGTAGTCGTGCAGGTGAAATTCGCCCTGTTCGACCGGCACCATGCGCGCGTCGGTCCAGTCGGTGACGTAGACGTCGTGCTCCGGCAGCAGGCCGCGCACGGTGTCGCGCAGCAGCGTCGCATGGTGGCCGGACAGCGGCGCGACCAGCAGCACCTTCGGCTGGTCGAGCCGGCGCAGTTCCCTGGTTTCGAGATCCTTTGCGAAATGAAGCAGTCTGCAGAAGGGTTTTTCCAGTTCGACTTTCTCGACGATGTTCACGGTCTTGCCGGCGACTTGCGTCGTCGTCAGCCCGAAGGCCGGTTTTTCGTAGGACTTGCCGAGCCGGTACATCAATTCGTACATCGCGCCGACGCGCTGCGAAAACGGCAGGTGCGCCCATGGCGACACCGGATTGGTGAACAATTTTGCCGACGCGCCCGCCCAGTTCACCAACGGGTTGAGCAGGGTGCGCTGCATTTCATGAATTTGGTAAAGCATGAATCTCTCTCTGCGCCACGGCATGTGGCATGAACGGTAACACGCGCTTTTCCGGCGGTATCCGCGCGAACGCCGTTCCCTGACCTACATTAAGCGACTGTTGCAATCTGTCGCTTGCCGTCCGGGAAGGGAGGGGCGGAAAGGGGATGATACCGGGAAATAATTGCGCTGCATCAAGGCAAATGCGGTAGTTCAGCCCTGTTGCCTTTTAGATGGTGACGTGTGAAAAGATTTCACACGCGCAGCGACAGTTTGACGCGGAGAAAAGAAAAAGCCGCCGCGGTTACCCGCGACGGCCCATGCAGCCGGCTTTCGCCGAACCGTTTTCAGGGAAGTCAGTCGAAGACCGGCGTCTCCACGCCGAGGATCTTGTGCAGCTTCGGCGAGGTGGTGGTGTACTGCATGTGGATCTTCTTCTCGGGGAAGATGTAGGGCGCCGCGCCGAATGCCGCCAGCGCTGCTTCGTGGAAACCCGACAGGATCAGCTTCTTCTTGCCCGGATAGGTGTTGATGTCGCCCACGGCGAAGATGCCCGGCACGCTGGTTTCGAATTTCTCGGTGTCGACCTTCAGTTGCTTGCGCTCGATC
This sequence comes from Burkholderiaceae bacterium, assembly GCA_051955575.1. Lineage (GTDB taxonomy): Bacteria > Pseudomonadota > Gammaproteobacteria > Burkholderiales > Burkholderiaceae_D > JBQCGO01. The sequence continues at coordinate 5,123 of JBQCGO010000045.1, read as the reverse complement.
TCCAGCCCCCAATCGGCGATCGGGCCGAGCTTTGGCGACAGGCCGTAGAACACCAGCAGGTGATCCAGCGGCAGGCGGCGCGTCACGCCGTCCGAGCCGGTGACCTTGATCTCGGACATCCGATCATCGCGCTGCTCGAAGCCGGTGATTTGCCCGATCACCAGCTGCATCTCGTAGTTGTCGCACAGTTCCTTCATCTTCGCGACCGACGCCGGCGCGGCGCGAAAATCCTCACGCCGGTGGATCAGGATTACCGATTCCGCCTTGCCGGCCAGATTCAGCGCCCAGTCGAGCGCCGAGTCGCCACCGCCGCAGATGACTAGGTTCTTGCCGTGGAACTGCGCCGGATCCTTGACCCGGTAGAACAGCTGGCTGCCGTCGAACGCCTCGATGCCTTCCACCTTCAGCGTGCGCGGCTGGAACGAACCGACGCCGGCGGCGATGAAGATGGTCTTGGTGACGAAGCGGGTGCCGGTCGAGGTTTCGAGATTGAAGCGGCCGTCCTCGCGGCGCTCGACCAGCGTGACTTCCTGGCCGAGATGGAAGGTCGGCTCGAACGGCTCGATCTGCTTCAACAGGTTGTCGGTCAGTTCCTGGCCGGTGCAGATCGGCACCGCCGGGATGTCGTAGATCGGTTTGTCGGGATACAGCTCGACGCATTGGCCGCCGACGCTGGCGAGCGAATCGATGACGTGCGCCTTGATTTCGAGCAGCCCCAGTTCGAAGACCTGAAACAGGCCGACCGGTCCGGCGCCGACGATGACGGCATCGGTTTCGATCGGGGAGACGCTGCTGCTCGCCGGTCCCGACTGAGAAGGAGAGGGATTCGTGCCGTTATTCGTTTCCATGCGGCTGTCTAGTTCCTGTTTCATTGTCTGGATATTCGGGAAATCGGGAGGGCGGAGGGTTTGCCGCTAACGGTGCGCGGCGCGCAAAAAAGACCGTCAGCGCTCCAGGTATTGAAGCTTGTCCTTGGCGTCCTTCCATTCCTCGGCTTCCGGAAGCGCACTCTTGGACTTGGTGATCGACGGCCAGTTGCGGGCCAGTTCGACGTTGAGCGCGATGAATTCCTGCTGGTCGGCCGGGACGTCTTCCTCGGCGAAGATCGCGTTCACCGGGCATTCCGCCACGCAGACCGCGCAGTCGATGCACTCGTCCGGATCGATCGAAAGAAAATTCGGGCCTTCACGGAAACAGTCCACCGGGCACACATCCACGCAGTCGGTATAACGGCAGCGAATGCAGGATTCGGTCACAACGTGGGTCATAACATTCCTATCTCGGATGACGGCGCCCGGGCAAAACCAGGCGCAAAAGCGCGGCAAGCGGGCGCCGGAAACGCCGGGCGCTCCTGTTGCAAAGAGCCTGTATTTTAAGACAACCCAGGTTTTGAAACAAACGGGAATCAGATTGTTTAGGCATAAGCAAATGGTTGAAATCCGGGCATCGGCCGGCGCGATGCGCGGCATTGTTTGCCGGCCGCCCGCGCATCGGAAAAGGAAGCTCAGGGCGGCATACGCGTTTTTGCTGATGGCCTTGCCGCGCCGGGGAAAGCTAAAATGGCAAGCTTTGCGCCGGAAGGAATCGCCAGGACCTTCACGGCCGGTATCCATAATTCATAAAGGGAGACAATCCTTGCGGCCATTCACTGTCACGTTCTTGCGCAACGTCCTGTTTCTGCTGTTCTCGGTCGGCGCGCCTTCGCTGGCCTGCGCTGCTTCCGCCGATTTTTCCGGCCCCCAGGTCGGCGGCATCCCGGTCGAATTCTTCCTGTTCGCCGCCGTCCTGTTCTTCATCGCCTTCGTCCACGTCAACACGATGGTCACCGCGCTGACCGGTGCCGTCGTCATCACCGTCTACAAGGTGCTGTTATCGCCGTTCGGCGAAGGCGGGCTGGCCGCGCACTTCGGCCACGAATGGGTGACGCTGGCCAACCTGCTGGCGCTGCTGCTCGGGTTTGCGCTGCTGGCGAAGCATTTCGAGAAGAGCGAGGTGCCGGCCGCGCTGCCGCATTACATGCCGGACGACTGGAAGGGCGGCGTGGTGTTGCTGGTACTGGTGTTCGTGATGTCGGCCTTCCTCGACAACATCGCGGCGGCGATGATCGGCGGCGCGGTCGCGCATACCGTGTTCCGCGGCAAGGTGCATATCGGCTACCTGGCGGCGATCGTCGCCGCCTCGAACGCGGGCGGCTCAGGCAGCGTGGTCGGCGACACCACCACGACGATGATGTGGCTGGCCGGTGTGCGGCCGAGCGAAGTGTTTGAAGCCTACATCGCTGCCGGCGTCGCGCTGGTGATCGTCGCGATCCCGGCGGCGCGCCAGCAGCATGCGTTCTCGCCGATCATCAAGGACACGTCCAGGAACGTAAGGATCGACTGGGCGCGCGTCGGCATCGTCGCCTTCATCCTGCTGGCGGCGATCGCCGTCAACCTGGTGCTGAACCTCGATTTCAAGGAAGCCGGTGCAGCCTTCCCGTTCCTCGGATTGTCGGTATGGGTCGCGCTGCTGCTCAGCGCGCCGCTGCGCCGGCCGGACTGGAGCGAACTGCCCGGTGCGCTGCGCGGCTCGATCTTCCTGCTGTCGCTGGTCTGGTGCGCGTCGATGATGCCGGTCGAGAAGCTGCCTGAAGCGTCCTGGCATAGCGCGCTGGCGCTCGGCTTCATTTCGGCGGTGTTCGACAACATCCCGTTGACCGCGCTGGCGCTGAAGCAGGGCGGTTTCGACTGGGGCTTCCTGGCCTACGCGGTCGGCTTCGGCGGTTCGATGATCTGGTTCGGCTCGTCGGCCGGCGTCGCGCTGTCCAACATGTACCCGGAAGCGAAGTCGGTCACCCGCTGGCTGGCCGGCGGCTGGCATGTCACGGTGGCCTACGTGGTCGGCTTCTTCATGCTGCTGTTCATTTCGCACTGGCATCCCGGCAACGAACATCTGACCACCACGCCGTCGGCCCCCGCTACCGCGCCCGCGCCGCAGTCATAAGGACACGACCATGAAACAGAAGATATTGATCGCCCGCGCGATTTTCCCGGAAGTCGTCGAGCGCCTCGCCGGCGTGTTCGACGTCGAGGCCAACCAGGAAGACCGCATCTTCTCGCGCGAGGAACTCAACGCGCGGCTGCGCGACAAGGTGGCGCTGATGGCGACCGCCAGCGAGCCGGCCGACGCCGCCCTGATCGCCGCCAATCCGCAACTGAAGGCGATCTGCAACATCGCGGTCGGCTACAACAACGTCGACGTTCCTGCGGCCACCCGCGCCGGCATCGTCGTCACCAACACGCCCGACGTGCTGAACGAGACCACCGCCGACTTCGGCTGGGCGCTGCTGATGGCCACCGCGCGCCGCGTCACCGAGTCCGAGCACTGGCTGCGTGCCGGCCACTGGAAGCAATGGCGCTACGACGCCTTCCTCGGCGCCGACGTGCATGGCTCGACGCTCGGCATCATCGGCATGGGCCGGATCGGCCAGGCGATCGCGCGCCGCTCGACCGGATTCGGCATGCAGGTGCTGTACTACAACCGCTCGCGTCTGTCCGAAGACCTGGAGCGCCGCGCCAACAATGCCCGCTACGTGAGCAAGGAACAGCTGCTGCGCGAGGCGGACCACGTGATCCTGGTGCTGCCGTATTCGACGGCGGCACACCACACGATCGGCGCGGCGGAGCTGGCGCTGATGAAGCCGACCGCGACGCTGGTGAACATCGCGCGCGGCGGCATCGTCGACGACGTTGCGCTCATCGACGCGCTGCGCAACCGGCGCATCGCTGCCGCCGGCATCGACGTGTTCGAGAACGAGCCCAGATTCCACCGGGATTTCCTGGACCTGTCGAACGTGGTCCTGACGCCGCACATCGCCAGCGCGTCCGGGCCGACCCGGCGCGCGATGGCCAACTGCGCGGCTGACAACCTGATCGCCGTACTGGAAGGCCGGCGCCCGCCGAACCCGGTCAACCCGGAAGTCTTCGGAGCCTGATCATGGCCGACATCACGATCGTGCAGCCGCACCGGCTGTCGCTGGACCAGGCGCGCAGCGCCGTGCAGCGCGTGGCCGACGAGATGGCGGGGGATTTCGAGATGGTCAGCGAATGGCAGGGCGACGTGCTCGCCTTCCGCCGCAGCGGGGTGTCGGGAACGTTGGCGCTGGACGACGGCAGCGCCCGTCTGGAAATGACGCTGGGCTTCCTGCTGAAGGCGTTCGCGCCGGCGATCCGCGAAAAGGTGGCCGCCAACATGGCGACGGTGTTCGGCGCCGCCTGAACGGCCGCGCCGTCTTTTCTTTCGTTCTTCCGCTAGTCGATGGCCGCGCCGGCGGCGTGCACCGTCCCGCGCACGACGGTCGACGCCACGTCGACCACCGCCTCGCCGGCCGTGACGCCGACGTCGACCGCCGCTCCCGCCACCGTGACGATCGCGCAGCCGCCGCTCATTGCAGCCAGACAGACGACGATGCCGGCGAGCGTTCGCGCGGCGCGGCGGGAATTACGCCTCACGCGTTATGCACCGAGCAGTTCGACGTCGAAGATCAGCGTGGCGTTCGGCGGAATGACGCCGCCGGCGCCGCGTGCGCCATAGCCGAGCGCGGCCGGAATGATCAGCCGGCGCAGACCGCCCACCTTCATGCCCTGCACGCCTTCGTCCCAGCCGCGGATCACGTGGCCGGCGCCGAGCGGAAATTCGAATGGGTCGTTGCGGTCCTTGCTCGAATCGAACTTCTTCCCCGGGCTGCCGTCCGGATTCTGCAGCCAGCCGGTGTAGTGGACGGTGACGTGGTGGCCGGCGGCGGCTTCGGCGCCGGTGCCCGGCGTGATGTCTTCGTACTGGAGCCCGGAGGCGGTGGTGACGAGCGGCATGGCATTCCTTTGCGATAAGGGAAACGGGGAGCGCGCAGTGTAATCGAAAAGCTTCTCGGCGCGCGGTCAACGGGCGCGCCCGGAGCGCGTTTACCGTACCGGGACGTGCCGCGAAACGGCTTGAAACGGCGGTCGCGGACGATAGATGAAAAGCAATGTTTCCGCGGCGCAGCGCCGCACGCAGTTGCCGCTTTCCCATCCTTGTGTCGTGCGGCGCACAGCCGCACGGGAATTGGTGTTCCGCCGGTTCGCGCACGTTTAAAATAAGCTCGA